>JALAHE010000017.1 GCA_022712075.1 Galactobacter sp. | reverse complement strand
GGCTGTGACCGGCGTTCAGCGCGCCGCGGAGTCCCGGCGATCCGGCCGCCGACGCGCCTAGCCGCGCCTGACCTGACCGTAGTAGTGCTCAAGCGTGGGGATCTTTGCCTTCTTCATGGCGGTGGAGATCTTCACGCCCACGTAGCGCAGGTGCCAGGGCTCGTAGCTGTAGCCGGTGACCTTCTCTTGGCCTCGCGGGTAGCGCACGATGTAGCCGTAGCGCCACGCGTTCGCGGCGACCCACCGCCCGGCCTTCGTGTTGCCGAAGCACGTCCCGAGCCGGCAGCCGCCGTGGGCTGCCCCCACGTCCATCGTCAGGCCCGTCTGGTGCTCGGAGTAGCCGGGGCGGGCCGAGATGCGGGAGGCATAGGCCACGCCGTAGAGGCGGGAGTAGCGGGCGAACAGTGCCTTCTGGGTCGCGTACGAGCGGTAGCCGGAGACGGTGACGAGTGGCGCGCCGGCCTTCCTCGCCGCGGCCATCATCGCCTTGAGCGCCCGGGCCGGCTCCGCGCGCAGGCGGTGGCCCTGCACCCTGACGAGTCCGCGCGGCACGTAGCTCTTGGGCGAGAGGGGGTGCGTCTTGTTGACGAGGACGCCGATGTTGCGTGGGTCTCGCGGCGGAACCGGCGCGGAGGGCGAGGTGGCCGCCCCGGCGAGGACCGCCGTCGTTCCGTGCGGGAGGGCGACTGCCGCCGCGGCCGGCGCCGCGTGCGCCGGGACCGCCACGGCGGGCGACAAGAGCAGTGCGCAGGCGAGCGCTGCCGCGACCCCCGTGCGACGTGCGTGCGTCATGCTTCCCCCCGGTGAGGTGGCAGCGAGCGCGGCGGGTGCGTACCGTTGCGCTCGTGCTTCTCTCCGACCGCGACATCCGTGCCAACCTTGATTCCGGCCGCATCGGCCTGGAGCCTTACGACCCGGCGATGATCCAGCCCTCGAGCGTTGACGTGCGTCTCGATCGCTTCTTCCGTCTGTTCGACAACCACAAGTATGCGCACATCGATCCGTCCACGGAACAGGCCGAGCTGACGCGCCTCGTGGAGGTGGACCCGGAAGAGCCGTTCGTGCTGCACCCGGGCGAGTTTGTGCTCGGCGCGACCTACGAAAAGGTCACCCTGCCAGACGACGTCGCGGCGCGCCTGGAGGGCAAGAGCTCGCTGGGTCGCCTGGGCCTGCTGACGCACTCCACCGCCGGCTTCGTTGACCCGGGCTTCTCCGGCCACGTCACGCTGGAACTTTCAAACATGGCGACGCTGCCGATCCTGCTCTGGCCCGGTTCCAAGATCGGCCAGCTCTGCTTCTTCCAGGTCTCCTCGCCCGCCGAGAACCCCTACGGCTCCGGCAACAACAAGAACCGCTACCAGGGCCAGCGCGGCCCCACTGCCTCGCGCAGCCACCTGAACTACCACCGCACGATCATCGAGCGCTGAGCCCGGTTCACCCGAACGGCCCGATCGCTTGAGAACTGCAGCAAGGTTCGCGCAGTCAGGAAGCGATCGGGCCGTTTCGTGTTTCCAATGCCCGACGGCGGGCGGCCGGGCCGGGCGGGCGCCGTCGCCCCAGGTGGGGCGCGCCTGAGGCGCGCTACGCGCTTTCGGTGGCGGGCGCCGTCGTGCGTTCCCGCGTGAAGAGGAAGAGCACGAGGCCTGCCGCGAGGACCACCATGATGCCGAGGATCCCGTAGCGGGTGGCCTGGCCGCCGTCCTCGCCCTCCGAGGAGACTCCCGACGCCACGGCGATCGAGGTGAAGAGCGCGAAGAGGCTCGGCGCGAGGAAGCTGATGGCGCGGCCCGTGGTGGTGTAGAGGCCGAAGATCTCGCCGGCGTTTTCAGCCGTGGTGCGGCGCGCGAGCAGGGAGCGCGAGGCCGACTGCGCCGGGCCCACGAGCAGGCACAGGCCCAGGCCGAAGACCCAGAAGCCCGCAGCGCCCTGCGAGAAGAAGACGCCGAAGCCCATGACCAGCAGGCCGAGCAGGCACGCGAGGATCACGGTGCGCGGGCCCACGCGGTCATCCAGCCAGCCGCCGAGGAACGCGCCGAGCGCCGCGATGACGTTGCCGGCGATGGCGAAGATGATGACCTGGCTCGCGCTCATGCCGAAGACCGCGCCGGCGATCACGCCGCCGAAGGTGAAGATCGCGGCGAGGCCGTCGCGGTAGACCGCCGAGGAGATGAGGAAGAAGAGCGTGGTGCGGTCGGTGCGCCAGAGCCGGGCGATGTGGGCGAAGAGCTCGCGGTAGGAGGCGAGCCACGAGGTTCGCTCCGCTCGGGCGGCGGGGACCTCTGGCACGGCGAAGAACACCGGAAGGCAGAAGACGACGGTCCACACGGCACAGAACACGGCGACGAGGCGCAGGTTCAGGCCGTCCGCCTCGCTGGAGCCGGCCCACGGGACGATGGGCTGGATGAAGCCGAAGAGCACGATGGCCAGGGCCACGATGCCGCCAAGGTAGCCGAAGGCCCAGCCGAAGCCGGAGACGCGGCCCATGGTTTCCTTCGTGGAGATCTGGGGGAGCATCGCGAAGTAGTTCACGCTCGCGAGCTCGGAGCCGAGCGTCGCGACGCACAGGAAGATGATGCCCATCCAGAGGTAGGCGTGATCCGGGCGGACGAAGAAGCACGCCGCGGAGGCGAGCACGATGATGCCCGTGTGCACGCCGAGCCAAAGCTTGCGGCGGCCGCCCGCGTCCGAGCGGCGGCCCAGCACCGGGGCGATGAGGGCGATGACCACGCCCGTGACGGCCATGCCCGTGGCGAGGGCCGCGGTGTTGGCGTCCTTGTTTCCGAAGAGCGAGGAGGTCAGGTAGACAGTGAAGACGAAGGTCGTCATGACGGCATTGACCGCCGCCGAACCCCAGTCCCACAGGGCCCACGCGAGGACTGGACGGGTCACCTTGAGCCGGGCGCGGGCCGGTGCGGGGCTAGTCATGGGTGCAGGGTATCCCGCAAAAGGTAACGCAGCTCCTACGGACGTGTAATCCACCTCGCATAGAATGGAGTTCCCCCGCCGGGGCGTGGATTCTCTGTGGCGCTATGCGCCAGGGCTTTGCGTCGTGGTTAACCGACGTGAGGAGTGCCCCGAAGTGCTGATGGTCTTGGCCGGATTGTTCGTGATGGCGCTGCTGGCGCCGTTGCTCGTGCGCTGGTTCGGCCGCTCCGCCTTCTATCTGCTCGCCGCGGCACCCGCCGCCGGCTTTGTGTGGCTCCTGGTCCAGATGCCGGCCGTGCTCGCCGCGGACCAGACCGCCGCGCTCGGTGCAGCCAACGCGCCGCCGCAGGCCGGCGGCTCCTGGATTCCCTCCCTCGGCGTGGAGCTCGTGTTCCGCCTCGATGCACTTTCAGCGACGCTGTGCCTCCTGATCCTCGGCGTGGGCGCCCTGGTTCTGGCTTACTGCGCCAGGTACTTCAAGTCCGAGGACGCGAGCATCGGCCCGTTTGCCGCCCAGCTCACGGCCTTCGCCGGCGCCATGTTTGGCCTCGTGACGAGCGATGACCTCATCGTCCTGTTCGTCTTCTGGGAGCTCACGACGATCCTGTCGTACCTGCTCATCGGATATTCCCGCTCGCGCATGTTTGCGCGGCGCTCGGCGCTGCAGGCCCTCCTCGTCACCACCGCGGGCGGCCTCGCCATGCTCGTGGGCCTCGTGGCCCTCGGCGTCACCGCCGGGACGTATTCCCTCACCGAGATCCTCGCGATGGCCCCGGAGCTCGTGGCGCGCGGGGGAGTGGTGAACGCCGCGATCGTCCTGATCCTCATCGGCGCGGTCTCCAAGTCGGCGCTTGTGCCGCTGCACTTCTGGCTCCCCGGCGCCATGGCCGCGCCCACCCCGGTCTCCGCCTACCTGCACGCGGCGGCCATGGTGAAGGCCGGCGTCTACCTCGTGGCCCGCCTGGCACCCGGCTTCGCCGAGGCCGAGGTGTGGCGCTGGACCATCCTGGTGCTCGGCCTGCTCACGCTGCTTGTGGGCGGCTGGCGCGCCCTGCGCCAGAGCGACATCAAGCTCATCCTGGCCTACGGCACGGTGTCCCAGCTGGGCCTGCTCGTCATGGTCGTGGGGCTCGGCACGGCCAACGCGGCCCTGGCCGGCCTGGCGCTCATGCTGAGCCACGGACTGTTCAAGTCGGCGCTCTTCCTCATCGTGGGCATCATCGACCACGGCACGGGCACACGAGACCTCAACAAGCTCTCCGGGCTCTGGCGCCGGCACAAGGTGCTCTTTGTCGCCGCCCTCATCTCCGCCGCGTCCATGGCCGGCATCCCGCCGGTCTTCGGCTTCGTGGCCAAGGAGGCGATGCTCGCCTCGACCCTGGAGCTGCCGGGCGCGCTCGCCGGCTGGGTGACCGCCGCGGTGGTCCTCGGCTCCGTGCTCACGTTCGCCTACGCCGCCCGCTTCGTGTGGGGCGCGTTCGCCACCAAGCCGGGCGTGGCCCCCACGGCCTCGGCGCCGCTGAGCTGGGAGTTCGCCGCGGCGCCCGTCCTGCTCGCCGCCCTCACGGTGGTCTTCGGCCCGTTCCCCGGCCCGCTGGACGCCGTCATCACGCCCTACGCCAAGACGCTCCCGGGCGCCGACCACCTCGAATACCTCGCGCTCTGGCACGGCCTCAACCTGCCGCTCGCGCTCACGGGCGTGACGATCGCCCTCGGCGTGCTGCTCTTCCTGGGCCGCGAGCGCGTGGCGGCGGCGCAGGACAAGCTCTTCCCGGTCTTCGACGCCGAGCGCGGCTACCGGCGCACCATGGCCGGGATCGACTGGCTCGCGGTGCGCCTCACGGGCCTGATCCAGCGCGGCCAGCTTTCCTACTACCTGATGGTCATCCTCATCACGGCGCTCACGGTGCCCACGCTTGCCGCGGTGCTGCTCTCCACGCCGTGGCCCACGTGGGAGCAGATCGTCTGGGCCGACTCGCCAGTGCAGCTCATCATCGGCGTCGCCATGATCGTGGGCGCCATCGGTGCCCTGCGCTCGGGCCGCCGCTTCCAGGCCATCCTCATGGTCTCCATCACGGGCTACGGCATGGCGGCGATCTTCGCCCTGCAGGGCGCCCCCGACCTCGCGCTCACGCAGGTCCTCGTGGAGACCATCGTCCTCGTGGCGTTTGTCCTGGCCCTGCGCGTGCTGCCCAGCTCGCTCCCGTCCTCCACGGGACGCAAGCGCCGCCTGGTCCGCGCCCTCGTGGCGATCGGCTTCGGCGTGGCCATGGCCGCCATCGCCGCGATCTCCATGGCCTCCCGCACGGCGGAGCCCGTGTCGCTGAACTTCCCGCAGCTGGCCTACGAGGGCGGCCACGGCAAGAACATTGTCAACGTGACCCTCGTGGACATCCGCGCGTGGGACACCTTCGGCGAGATCACGGTGCTCGCCGCCGCCGCCACCGGTGTCGCCTCGCTCATCTTTGTGGTGGGCCGCGGCGACCGCCTGCGCCGCACCACGCGGGACGGCTCGGCTCAGATCGCCGCCGGCAGCCTCGACCGCGGCGTGGCCGGCGGAGCCAGCCAGCGCGTCGCCAAGGTGTTCACCGAGGTGGCCAAGGGCGCCCCGCAGAACAACTGGCTCGTGGCCGGCCGCACCCTGGCCCCGGAGCGACGCTCGATCATCATCGAGGTCGTCACGCGCCTGCTCTTCCACACCTTCGTGCTGCTCTCCATCTACCTGCTGCTGGCCGGGCACAACACCCCCGGCGGCGGCTTCGCCGGCGGCCTGCTCGCGGGCATGGCGCTCACGCTGCGCTACCTGGCCGGCGGGCGCGTTGAGCTCTTCGAGTCCATCCGCCTGGGTCCCGGCACGCTGCTCGGCTCCGGCCTGGCCATCGCCGCGCTCTCCGGCTTGGCCCCGCTCTTCTTCGGCGGCCAGGTCTTCCAGACGGCCGTGGTGGAGTTCTGGTTCCTCGGCTGGCACAAGTTCGTCACGTCCACGATCTTCGACATCGGCGTGTACCTCGTGGTGGTTGGCCTCGTCCTCGACGTGCTCACCTCCCTCGGCGCCGAGCTGGATCGGCGGTGGGACGCCGCCCCGAGAGCCGTCCGTGAGCTGAACAAGGAGGCGATGGGATGACCGTCAACGTCACGCTCCTCGTGGTCATGGCCGTGCTCTTTGCCGCCGGCATCTACCAGCTCACCGAGCGCTCGCTGACTCGCGTGCTGCTCGGCATCGTCCTCATCGGCAACGGCGCCAACCTGCTGCTGCTGGCCACGGCCGGCCGGCCGGGCAAGCCGCCGCTCGTCACGAACGGCACGCCCGCTGAGGACTACTCGGACCCGCTCCCGCAGGCCCTCATCCTGACGGCCATCGTCATCACCTTCGCCGTCACGGCGTTCATGCTCGGCATCATCTACCGCTCCTGGTGGCTCTCCCGCCAGGACCTGGTCCAGGACGACACCGAGGACCGCCGCGTGGCGGAGAACCTCGCCTACGACGCCGAGGACGACGCCGAGCTGCCGCAGGAGACCACGGAGTTCGCCACCGAGGACGAGGTCGCGAGCGACGACGACGGCGGCCTGGGCGTGGACCCGGACTGCGCCACCCCGGCGCAGGCGGCGGCCAAGCGCGCGGCGGGCCGCCGCGCCGTGGACGCCCACGCCTCGGCGCTGGCCCAGGCCATCCGCGCCCGCGCCCATGACACGGGCGATCCGGAAGACGAGGAACGCCCAGGACTCAATCAGCACGGCACGGAAGGAGGCGCCAAGTGATCCCGGACCTGACCTCACTGGCCCCGCTGGCCGTGATGCTGCCGTTCCTCGCGGCGGCCCTGACCTTTGTGATGCGCCGGCACGCCCGCGCGCAGCGCATCATCTCCATCACCACGCTCTCCGTGGTCCTGGCCCTCGAGGCCCTCATGCTGGCCTGGGTCTGGAACAACGGCGCCTCTGCCGTGCTGCTGGGCGGCTGGGCGCCGCCGTGGGGCATCTCGCTCGTCGTGGACGAGTTCAGCGCCCTCATGCTTGTGGTCTCCTCGGTCGTCTCGCTCATCGTGCTGATCTACGCCACGGCGCAGGGCACGGAGGATGGCGACGCCGACGGCCCGGTCTCGGTGTTCTTCCCGACCTACCTGATCCTGGTGGCCGGCGTTTCCAACGCCTTCCTGGCCGGCGACCTCTTCAACCTCTACGTTGGCTTCGAGATCCTGCTGACCGCCTCCTACGTGCTGCTGACGCTGGGTGGCTCCCCGGAGCGCATCCGTGCGGGCACCACGTACGTGGTGGTCTCGGTGCTCTCCTCGCTGCTCTTCCTCATCGCGATCGCCATGATCTACGGCGCCACGGGCACCGTGAACCTGGCCGACCTCGCGCTCAAGCTCGGTGAGCTGCCGCAGGGCACGCAGACGGTGCTCCACCTCATGCTGCTCACGGCCTTCGGCATCAAGGCGGCGGTCTTCCCGCTCTCCTTCTGGCTGCCCGACTCCTACCCCACGGCCCCGGCCCCGGTCACCGCGGTGTTCGCGGGCTTGCTCACCAAGGTGGGCGTCTACGCCATGGTCCGCACGGAGACGCTGCTCTTCCCGGCCAACGACCTCGACACCTTATTGATGTGGGTGGCGTTGCTGACGATGATCGTCGGCATCCTGGGCGCCGTGGCGCAGAGCGACATCAAGCGCATGCTCTCCTTCACGCTCACGAGCCACATCGGCTTCATGGTGTTCGGCCTGGCCCTCAACTCGCAGCTTGGCCTCTCCGCCACGATCTTCTACGTGGCGCACCACATCGTGGTGCAGACCTCGCTCTTCCTCGTGGTGGGCCTGATCGAGCGCCGCGCCGGCTCCTCGAACCTGGATTCGCTCGGCTCGCTCGCCAAGCTCGCCCCGGTCCTGGCCGTCCTGTACTTCATCCCGGCCATGAACCTGGCCGGCATCCCGCCGTTCTCGGGCTTCCTCGGCAAGCTGGGCTTGCTGGAGGCCGGAGTGGCCGACGGCGGGTGGTTGGCTTGGGTGCTCGTCGCCGCCTCCATGGTCACGAGCCTGCTGACGCTGCTGGCCGTGGCCCGCGTCTGGAACCGCGCCTTCTGGCGCAGGGCCGAGGACGCCGAGAAGGCAGACCCCATGCTGCTGGCCGCCGCCAACGAGGGCGTCACGGTGCGCACCTACGAGGCGGTGGCGGATTTCCCGGAGTCGCGCTACTCGGACAAGGGCGACGTCAAGGTGCTCCCGCCCGTCATGGTGTGGTGCACCGGCGCGCTCGTGGCGGTGGGCCTGGCCCTGACCGTGTTCGCCGGGCCGCTCTTCTCCTTCTCCGATCGCGCGGCGCAGAATCTGCGGGACCGCACGCCGTACATCGAGTCGGTGCTCGGCGATCATCACGACGTCGCCCCTGAGAGGGGAGGTGAGGCCAAATGACCACCCGATGGAGGCGCGCGTTGCGGCGCGCATGGATCGAGCTGCCGCTCATGGTCTGGCTCGTGCTGGTGTGGGGCGCGCTGTGGGAGGACTTCTCCCCGGCCAACCTCGCGTTCGGGCTCATCCTGTCCGTCGTGATCGTGAGGACGTTCAGGCTCCCGCCCGTGCGGCTTTCTGGCCGCTTCGACATCCCGCGGGCGCTCTCGTTCCTCATTTGGTTCGTGTGGCAGGTGGTCAAGGGCTCGTTCATCAGCCTCTGGGTGGCGCTCAAGCAGGGGCCCAAGGTGCACAACGCCGTGGTCGAGGTGCCGTTGCGCACGCGCGAGGACCTCATGATCACGGCGATCGGCCACGTCGCCTCGCTCATCCCGGGCTCGCTCGTCCTCGACGTGGACCGCCGCCACGGAACGCTCTACCTGCACGTGCTCAACGTGAAGGACGCCAAGGACGCCGACCGCTTCCGCGCCGATGTTCTTGAAATCGAGCGCCGGCTCATCTTTGTGATGGGCACGCGCGAGGAGATCGACCTGCTGCGTGACGAGGAGCTGCGCGTTGCCAAGGAACTCGTGGCGTCCCGCCGCGAGGCGGACGGCTGGGGGCTGAAGGCCCCCGTCCCAAGCCAGCCACGCGACGTCGGGCAGGAAAACAAGGAGGCTCAGCGATGATGACCGTGGTGGTGTGGGTGTGCGGCGCGCTGCTGTCCCTGGCTGCGGCGGCGGCGATCTGGCGGATCATGCGCGGGCCGAGCCTGCTTGATCGCATGCTGGCCGCCGACGTGCTCCTCGTGATCGTCGGCTCGGCGCTGCTGGTGCACGCAGCGATGACGAAGGACCTCTCGAACATCGTGTTCGTGCTGATCATGGCGATCGCCGGGTTCCTTGGCTCCGTGACGGTGGCCAGGACCGTGGCGGCGAGGGAACAGGGGTGAGCGGCGTGGACTGGAATCTGATCCGCGAGATCGCGATCGCCGTGCTGCTGATCGTGGGATGCCTCATGTCGCTCGCGGCGGGCATCGGCCTGCTGCGCTTCCCCGATCTGCTCTCGAGGATGCACGCGGCAACCAAGCCGCAGGTGCTGGGCCTGTTCTGCCTGCTTGCCGCCGTGGCGCTGAGCGCGGGGCAGTGGGTGTGGGTGCCGGTGCTGGCGCTCGTGTGGGTGTTCCAGCTGCTCACGGCGCCGGTGAGCGCGCACATGGTGGGCCGCGCGGCGTACCGCTCCAAGCACCTCAAGGAGGCTACGCTCGTGGCCGACGACCTGGCCCAGGTGGTCAAGGGCGCCCAGGCGCTGGAGGACGCGCGGCGGTACGACGACGCACCGGAGGCCGGGAGCGCTGGGCCCCGCGCCTGAGTGCCGCCCACCTGCGGGAGGAGACCACTCGCCGTCGGGCACCCCGATTCCGGGGTCTTAGACCTCTTCGGGGTTCGAGCGGACGCGGCGCACCATGCGCTCGGCGCCGCGCTGGGCCGCTACGTTGGTCAGCGCCGCGACGCCGGCGGAGATCGCGGCGAAGGTGACGATGCGGCCGATGGACTGATCGGCCTGCGCCTCCTTGTTCTTCTTCGAGGGGGCGTCGTCGCCCGTGACCTGCGTCCAGACGCTGGAGAGGACCTTGGAGCCGATCAGGCCGGCCACGAGGGAAACGACGGTGGACAGGATCTTCGCCAGGGGCTTCACGGTCGGTGCACTCCTTAGATGAGCTGGCTGGTGGAGCCGTTGCTGCGGGCGGCCGGAACGGGCCGTCGCACGCGCCAGCCTAGCCGCCGCGGCCGCCTGTGAGCAGACCACAAGGGTGGTCGGCGTCACGCGGGGCCGCTCGGGGCTATGCTTGGTGGCTGTCAGACGACGACAGGGGAGCACCCGGGCGGCAACGCCATGGTGCTGAGAGTGCGGCACCAGGCCGCAGACCCTCGAACCTGCTCCGGTTAGTACCGGCGAAGGGAGTCGAGTTCTCGGGCGCGCGTGCCCTCGCTTTCCAAGCGAGCCGGCGCGGCGCCTCCCCTCCTTGCACCTCAAGGAGGCATCTCATGTCGAGCACCCAGCTCGTACCGTCCACCTCGGCCGCCCGTTGGCGCACCGTGGACATCGTTCTCACCGCCGTGATCGCGGTGGCCGGCGGCATCATCTTCGCCGTGTACAACCAGACCTACAAGGTGCTGGATCCGCTGTGGGCGGCGTTCCCGCCCTCCTCCGGCCTTCAGACCGGCGTGTGGCTCTTCCCCGGCATCCTCGCCGCCCTCGTGATCCGCCGCCCGGGCGCCGGCTTGTTCGCCGAGCTCGTGGCCGCCGTGATCTCCGCGCTCTTCGGCTCTAGCTTCGGCCTGACCGTGCTGGTCTCCGGTGCGCTGCAGGGCCTGGGCGCCGAGCTCGGCTCCGCGCTCGTGGGCCGCTACCGCCGCTTCGGCCTGCCCGTGGCCCTCGCCGCCGGCGCGCTGACCGGCTTCGCGTGCGGCATCAACGACACCTTCCTCATGCAGTTCTACCCCGAGTACCCGGCCTCCTGGCTGTGGGCCTACGTGGGCTTCGTGACGCTCTCCGGCCTCATCACCGGCGTGGTGATGTGGTTCCTGACCCGCGGCCTCGCTGCCACGGGCGTCCTAGCTCCCCTGCGCTCCCGTGGTGCCAACCGCGAGGGATGGCTGGGCTGATGCAGCCGCTGGCGGTGCGTGCCACCGGGTTCGGGCTGCGCCTTGGGGGCGCAGCCCGGCCGGTGCTTGAAGGGCTGGACCTGGAGATCGGGCCGGGGGAGGTGGTGCTGCTCGCCGGCCCCTCCGGCGTGGGCAAGTCCACCCTGCTGCACGCGCTCGCCGGCCTGCTGGGAGACGAGGCCTGGGAGGAGACCGATCCCACGTGGGGGCAGGCCAGCGACGGCGACGACGCCGAGGCGGAAGCATCCGCGACCGCGTTCTCCGGCCAGCTCTGGGTGGGGGACACCGCGGTGTTCCCCACCCCGCCCGGCGGCCTGGCCGGTCGCGTGGGCCTGGTCCAGCAGGACCCGGAGACGCAGGTGGTCATGAGCCGCGTGGGCGACGACGTCGCCTTCGGCGCCGAGAACCTGGACGTGGATCCCCAGGAGATCTGGGGCCGCGTGCGCCAAGCGCTCGACGCCGTGGGGCTGGCTTCCCTGCCCCTCAACCACCCGACCGCCGCGCTCTCCGGCGGGCAGAAGCAGCGCCTCGCAGTGGCCGGGCTGCTCGCCATGCGGCCCGGGCTCTGGCTCCTGGACGAGCCCACCGCCAACCTTGACCCGGCCGGCGCGGCTGAAGTCCGCGACGTGGTCCTGGCCGCCGCCCGCGGGGCGGGCGCCACGGTACTGATCGTGGAGCACCGGCTTGGCCTGTGGGCGGACGGGGTGGATCGCTTCGTGGTGCTCGACGCCGCCCGGCCGGGTTCCGGTGCACAGGTTGCCGTGCAGGGCCCGCCCGCTCAATTGCTTGCCGCACCCGCCGTGCGCGGGGCGTTGGCGGCGGCCGGCGTGTGGGTTCCCGGGGTGCGGCCGCCGCTCGCCGACTGGGCCGCGCCCGCGGCGGGAGAGCCGCTGCTCGGGGCGCGCGACGCCTCGGTGACCCGCGTGCGCGTGCCGCGCTCCGCCCGGGCCAAGGCCAAGATCGCGCCCGTGGTATCGGGCGCGAGCCTCGATCTTGAGGCCGGCCGCGCCACCGTGCTCATGGGTCCCAACGGTGCGGGCAAGTCCACGCTGGCGCTCACGCTGGCCGGGTTGCAGGCGCCGCTCGGCGGGGCGATGGTCGCTTCCCCCGCGCTGACCGCGGGGGCCCGCGGCGAGGAGCCGGGGGGCTGGAGTGCGCGCGAGCTCGTGAGCCGGATCGGCATGGTCTTCCAGGATCCAGAGCACCAAATTGTGGCGCGCACCGTGCGGGCCGAGCTGGAGTTCGGTCCGAAGCGCGTGGGGCTCGGCGCCGAGGAGACGGCCGCCCGCGTGGACGAGCTGTTGGCCCGGCTGCGCCTCGAGCACGTGGCGGACGCCAACCCCTATCAGCTCTCGGGCGGCCAGAAGCGCCGCCTATCCGTGGGCACGGCCCTGGCCACGAGGCCGGGGGTGCTCGTGCTTGACGAGCCGACGTTCGGGCAGGACGCGCTGACCTGGGCCGCGCTCGTGGAGCTGCTGCGCGAGGAGCTCAAGCGCGGGACCGCCGTGCTCGCCGTGACGCACGACGAGGACTTTGTTCGCGCGCTCGACGCGCGAATTGTGGACGTGGCGGGCGGGCGCGCCGTGGTGCGCGGCACCGACGCTTCCACCGGCGAAGGCGAGGCGCGCGCCGAGGGCGCTGCCGCGTCGTCGGGCGCTGACGTTGACGCGGAGGTGGCGGCATGAGCGCGCCCCGCGTGGCCCTGACGCTGCCCGCCGATGCGGCGCCGGCCCTGCCGCGCCGCGCGTGGCTGGCCCGCCGCAACCCGCTGGCCGTGCTGGGCGCCGCACTCCTGATGGCCGTGCCCATCGTGGCGTCGCTGGATGCGGTGAGCTCCGCCGTCGTACTGGGGGCCGCGCTCCTGGCGCTGCCTTTTTCTTCCGTGCCGCCCAAGCGCGTGGCGCTGTTCGCCGGCGCGCTGCTGTTTGGCGGGCTGCTGACGGTGTGGGGGACGGCGATCATCGCGCCGGACTCCGGGGCGCAGCTGTTTTCGGTGGGGCCGTACACGGTGTCGGCGGGGTCGCTGGGCTCGGGCCTACTGGTGGCGACGCGTGGCCTGGCGATGGCGCTGCCGACCGTGGTGCTGTTCGGCTCGGTGGACG
>JALAHE010000140.1 GCA_022712075.1 Galactobacter sp. | reverse complement strand
CTTCCTGGGTGGGTTGACTCCCACTCGCACCTTGTGTTCGACGGCGACCGTTCGGCCGAGTTTGAGGCCCGCATGGCGGGCCGCGACTACGCGGCCGGCGGCATCCAGGTCACGACGGACGCCACGCGGGCGGCCGACGACGCGCGGCTGGCAACGCTGCTCGCGCAGCGCGTGCGCGCCGCGGCGGCCGGTGGCACCACGTATCTGGAGACCAAGACGGGCTACGGGCTCACGGTGCGGGACGAGGAACGCAGCGCGGCGCTCGCCGCCGAGGCGGTGGACGAGGTGACCTTCCTCGGCGCCCACCTGGTCCCGGCCGGCGCGGATCCCGAGGAGTACACCGAGCTGGTGTGCGGCCCCATGCTCGAGGCCGTTGCCCCGCATGTCCGTTGGATCGACGTGTTTTGCGAGCAGGGCGCGTTCACCCCGGCGCAGTCCCGGCGCGTGCTCGAGGCGGGCCGCGCCGCGGGGCTCGGCCTGCGCGTGCACGGCAATCAGCTGGGCCCCGGCGCGGGCGTCGACCTCGCGGTGGAGCTCGGTGCGGCGAGCGTCGACCACGTGAACCACCTCTCCGACGAGGACCTCGCGCGGCTCGGAGCCTCCGGCACCGGTGCCGGAGGGATGAAGGTCCTGGGCACGGAGACCGTCGCCACGGTGCTCCCGGCCTGCGACCTCTCCACCCGCGCACCGCTCGCCCCGGCCAAGCGGCTCCTGCAGGCCGGCGCCACGATCGCGATCGCCTCGAACTGCAATCCGGGCACCTCTTACACGAGCTCCATAAGTTTCTGCGTCGGCACCGCCGTGCTTCAGATGGGGCTCAGCCTCGCCGAGGCGATCGAGGCCGCCACGCTGGGCGGGGCGCGCGCCCTGCGCGCCGATCGCGAGTCCCTCGCGGCCGGGACCCGGCCCCGTGCCTCCGGGACGGAGGCACCCATCGGCCGGATCGCCGTCGGGCACCGTGCCGATCTGCACGTGCTGGAGGCTCCGGCCGCCATCCACCTCGCCTACCGCCCTGGCATGCCGCTCACCCACGCCGTGTGGCGGGCGGGCGAGCGCGTCGCCTGAACCACTCCGCCCACCCCTCGCAGCTGAACACAAGGAACACCCCATGACGCAGACCGTCACCCTCTCCACCTCCGGCACCACCTTCGAGGACGTGCTCGCCGTGGCCCGCCACGACGCAGCGATCGAGATCGCGCCGGAGGCGATCGAGGCCGTTGCGGCGGTGCGCGAGCACGTCGAGCGCCTCGCCCGCGCCGAGACGCCCGTGTACGGCATCTCGACGGGCTTCGGCGCCCTCGCGAGCAAGCACATCCCGACCCAGCAGCGCGTGCAGCTGCAGAAGTCGCTCATCCGCTCGCACGCCGCCGGGATGGGCGATCCGGTGGAGCGCGAGGTGGTGCGCGCCCTCATGTTCCTGCGCGCCAAGACCCTGGCCACGGGCCGCACGGGCGTGCGCCCGGTGGTGCTGCAGACCATGGTGGGCCTGCTCAACGCCGGCATCACGCCCGTGGTGCGCGAGTACGGCTCGCTCGGCTGCTCGGGCGACCTCGCGCCCCTGGCGCATTGCGCCCTGGTCCTCATGGGCGAGGGCGAGGCAACGGGCCCCGACGGCGTGCAGCGTCCAGTCCCCGAGCTCTTCGCCGCCGCCGGCCTGAGCCCCGTGACGCTGGAAGAGAAGGAGGGCCTGGCCCTCATCAACGGCACCGACGGCATGCTCGGCATGCTCATCATGGCGCTCTCCGACCTTGACGCCCTGCTCACCGAGGCCGACATCACGGGCGCCATGAGCGTCGAGGCCCTGCTCGGCACCGACCAGGTCTTCCGCCCCGAGCTGCATCTGCCGCTGCGCCCGCACCCGGGCCAGGCGACGGCCGCCGCCGACATGTTCACGGTCCTGGCCGGCTCCGGCATCGTCGCGAGCCACCGCGAGGGCGACACCCGCGTGCAGGACGCCTACTCGCTGCGTTGCTCGCCGCAGGTGGCGGGCGCCGGCCGCGACACCGTGGAACACGCCAAGCTCGTGGCCCGCCGCGAGCTGGCCGCCGCGATCGACAACCCGGTGGTCTTGGCCGACGGCACCGTGACCTCCAACGGCAACTTCCACGGCGCGCCCGTGGCCTACGTCCTGGACTTCCTGGCGATCGCCGTCGCCGACCTGTCCTCGCTCGCCGAGCGCCGCACGGATCGCCTGCTGGACGTGGCGCGCAACCACGGCCTGCCGCCGTTCCTGGCGGACGACGCCGGCGTGGACTCCGGCCTCATGATCGCCCAGTACACGCAGGCCGGCCTCGTGGCGGAGAACAAGCGCCTCGCCGTCCCCGCGTCCGTCGATTCGATCCCGAGCTCGGCCATGCAGGAGGACCACGTCTCCTTGGGGTGGCACGCCGCCCGCAAGCTGCGCCGCGCCGTCGAGAATCGGCGCCGCGCCCCCGCCATCGCGGCGGTTGCCGCGGCCCGCGCCATCGTGCTGCGCGCCCCGCGTACGCCCCCGCCCGCGACGGGCGCCGCCGTGGCCGCGCTGCGCGCCGGCGGCGCCCGTCGCGGG
>JALAHE010000139.1 GCA_022712075.1 Galactobacter sp. | reverse complement strand
GGTCACGGCCTCGCCGGGGCTCGGGAGGGTGGTCGCGGCCGGTTCCGGATGCCCGACGACGCGTCCTGGCTGGGGTGCCAGCACGGCCAGTTCCTGCCCGGCCGCGAGGGGCGCCGGGCCGAGGCCCGAGAGGGTGTCGGTGGAGGCGCTGCCCAGTTCCGCGGGCGCCGCGAACCCGCCGCGCACGGCGACGTAGCCGCGCAGGCCGGCCGCCGGGGCGCCGAGCGTGAGCGTCTCGCCGGAGCGCAGGGCAAAGGGCGCCAAGGGCTCGACGGCGCGGGGCAGGGCAGGGCGCGAGCCGTCGGCCGGGGCCACGCTGGCCGCGCCGATCGCGCCGGTCAGGGCCAGCACCACGGTGCGTTCGGCTCGCAGCTCGAGCCCGCCAAGGAGGGTCTCGAGCACCACGGCGCCGGCGGGGTTGCCCACGAGGCGATTGGCCTGCGCGGCGCTCGGGCGGTCGGCGGCGCCGGAGGCCGTGACGCCGAGGTCGCCGCGGCCCGGGCGGCCGAGGTCCTGGAACGCGGTGCGCAGCCCGGGCGCGAGGACCGTGAGGGCGGGCGACGCGGCGGCCATCGTCCCAACCCCGGGCGTCTCGGCGGCGGCCAGCGTTCCGGCGCGCCCGGCGGTCTCGGGCCGAACCGCGTGCGCGGCCGTTGCCCCGTCGGGCGCGGGGGTCTCCCCCGCCCCGGCGAGCGGGGCGCCCGAGGTGACCAGGGCGGCGTCGCGCAGCGGGACAAAGCTGACCACGTCGCCGGGCGCGATGAGCGCCGGGCGCTCGCGGGCGCTGTCCCACAGGACGGCGTCGGTGGTGCCGAGCAGTTGCCAACCGCCGGGCGATTGGCGCGGGTACACGGCGGAGAAGCGGCCGGCGAGGGCCACGGCTCCGGCGGGGACGGCGGTGCGCGGGGAGCTGCGGCGGGGGACGTCGAGCACCGGGTCGCCGCCCGCGAGGTAGGTGAAGCCCGGCGCGAAGCCGCCGAACGCGCCCGTCCAGGGCGTGCCGGTGTGCGCGGCGATGACGCCCTCGAAGCTCAGGCCCGTGAGGCGCGCGAGCTCCTCGAGGTCCTCGCCGTCGTAGCGGACGCCGATCGTGTGGGTGCGCGGCGCCACGGCGGCCGCCTCACCGGGACGGCGTTCACCCATGCGCCGGGCGGCGGCCGCCGCGTGCTCCGGGGTGTCGAAGCACAGCAGCACCGTGGTCGCGGCGGCGAGCGCCTCGAGCTGCCCGCCCAGCGGGCGGGCCAGGAGTTCGGCGTGCCAGGCCATCGCCGCAGCGAGGCCGTCCACCTCGAGCAAGAGTGCCGAGGGGCCGGCGGGCAGGACGCGCGGGGCGGCCGCCAACCCGGCCGCCGCGCCGGCGAGGCGCGCGCCCGAGCCGGGCACGGCGCCGTCGTGCTGGTGGGGGCTCACGCGGCGAAGCTCTCGATGCGCACGCCGGCGCCCTCGAGGCCCGCGCGCACCGCGGCGGCGAGGCGGACCGAGCCCTCGGTGTCGCCGTGCAGGCAGATGGACTGGGCGTTCGGGCGGATGAGCGTGCCGTCCACGGCCTCGAGGACGCCCTCGGTGGCGAGGCGGACCATGCGCTCGGTGACGAGGGCTTCGTCGTGGAGGACGGCGCCTGGCTCGCGGCGGGAGACAAGCGTGCCGTCGGGGTTGTAGCCGCGGTCGGCGAAGGCCTCGGAAACGCCGCGCAGGCCTGCCTCCTCCGCGAAGGTGAGGGCGAGGGAACCGGGAAGGAGCAGGAGCGCGAGGTCGCGGCTGAAGGCCCTGACCCCGTCCACGACGGCGCGGGCGTGGGCCTCGTGGTGGACGATCGTGTTGTAGAGCGCGCCGTGGGGCTTAACGTAGGTGACCTTGGATCCGGCGGCGCGGGCCAGGGCGTCGAGGGCACCGATTTGGTACAGGACGTCGTCGGCCAGCTCGGTGGGGGTGGCGTCGACGAAGCGGCGGCCGAAGCCGACGAGGTCGCGGTAGGCGACGTGGGCGCCGATGGCGACGCCGCGCTGCGTGGCGGCGCGGGCGGTGGAGGCCATGTGGCTCGGGTCGCCGGCGTGGAAGCCACACGCGATGTTGGCGCTCGTGACGGACTCGAGGATCGCCTCGTCGTCTCCCATGCGCCAGGCGCCAAACGACTCGCCGATGTCGCTGTTCAGATCGATGACGCTCACTGTGACCTCCGTTACCCGATGTGCTGGCTCAAGCATGCACGAACACGACGGATTGTTCAACAATCTGACGTGCATGCTTGGCACCGTGGCCCGGATGCCCCACGGCGCGCCCCTCCCCCTCCCTAGACTTGTTCAATGGACAAGCGTCGCGAGGACAGCAACACGGCCGGCACGGCCACCCACACCGAGCTCGAGCAGCACGCCGAGCGGCTCAAGGAGCGCGTGTACGTCACGTTCACCTCGCTCGCAGTGCTCATGGCGCTCTCGTCCCACGCGCACGAGGAAACCCCGGGCAAGGCCGCGCTGACTCTGTTCATCACGGTGGCCGGAGTGCTGCTCGCCTCCTTCTGCGCGGACCTCGTGGCCCACACCGTGGTGCACCAGGGCCTGCCGCACCGCGACGAGCTGTGCCACCTGCTGCGCGTCACGGGCGGCGCGCTGAGCGCCGTGACGGTGCCGCTCTTGCTCATCGCCGCCGCCGGTCTGGGCTGGATGCACCTCGCCACCGCCCTGCGGGTGGGCCAGATCGTGCTGGTCGTGACGCTCGGCGTGCTCGCGTGGATCGCGCTGCGCCGCGTGAAGCTACCGCTGTGGCAGCGCGTGCTGCTCATCGGCGTGCTGACCGCGATCGGCGTGGCCGCCGTGGCGCTCGAACTGCTGGCGCACCTCTTCTAGTCGCGGCTCGCCGGGGCGCGCTCGACCCCTAGACGCGGACCGCCTCACGCTGTTTGACTCGAAAGCCACCGCCACCCCCGAGCCCTCCGGGAGCGCTCCGTGTCCGTTGTCCTCGTCATCGCCGCCTGGTGCGCCGCCGTGCTCGGCCTCGTCCCCGTCGGCGTCTACCTCCACTTCGCCAGCACGGTGATGCCGCGACTCGCGCGGCGCCCGCCCGTCGAGGCGACGCTCGAAATGCAGCGATTCAATCGACGGGCGTTGTTGCCGCCCTTCCTCATCCCGTTCTTCGGGGCCGCTCTGGCGAGCGTTCTGGTGCTCGTGTGCGCGTTCTTCGTCCCGCAGCGTTGGGGCTGGGTGGCAGGTACCGGCGCTGTCCTGCACCTCGCGAGCTTCCTCGTCACCGTGGTCTACAACGTGCCGCGCAACGAGGCCCTCGACCGACTCGATCCCCGCGACCCGCGCGTCCCGGCGGCCTGGGCGCAGTACCTGCGCGAGTGGAGCACCGCCAACCGGCTCCGGGCCTCGTTCGCGATCCTGGCGATCCCCGTGTTGGTTCCCGCCGCCCTCATGCGGCCGTAGACCGCCGTTCCTGCGCGGCAGGCCCAGCGGGCCGCGGCCGCAAGACCTCAGCGGGCGTCCGCCTTGGGCTCCGGGCAGGCATCGCCCTCGCGCAGCTCGTAGTGCCATGCCTCGTTCGCGTAGGTCCGGCACAGTCCAAAGCGCTCGGAGTTTCGCGTCATCCACGCCGCCGCGGAGGCCGGTCCCACGTCCGCGGCGGCGCCGTGCACGTGTTCGGACGTCTCGGGGGTCTTGACCCAGCGCAGGGCCACGCGCAGCGTTCCGTGCTGCTTCACCGCGTCGTTGAGCAGGGCCTGCTGATACTCCTCCGTCCGCCAGCCGGAGGTCAGCCAGAAGTCGCCCACGCCCTCCTCGGCCGCAGCCCGAGCCGCCTGCTGCACCGCCTTGCGCAAAGGGGCATCCAGACCCGACACCGCCGGGTGCGACTCATCGAAGGGGCCCACCCTCGTGTCCCTCACCGCAGCCTTGACGGCCTCCGAGGGCTCCGCCTGGCCTCGCCCCTTCCCCGACCCCGAGGAGGAACCCGCGCCGACCGCCTGGGCCGACCGCCCGCCGTCGTTCGTTGCGCCCTTGTCCTTGAGCAAGAGGAAGCCGATGCCGGCGCCGATGATCAACACAAGGATCAGGGCGGCGCCGAGGCTGCGGGCGATGCGGGTGCGGGCGGGAACATCGAGTTCGCGCATGATGGCCTCCTGGTGTGGGCCCCGGGATTGGGGTCCTTCCAGGCTCCCGCTCGGGAGGGGTCACGCGCGTCGGGCAAAAGAACGAAAGCCCGGCCGCCGCATGGGCCTACGGGTGGAGGGCCGCGTGGGCCCGTGGGCGCAGCCGGAGCTCCGCGACGGCGCTAGTACCTCCTCCCGTACCGGTTAGCCGCGTCGAAGCGCGCGCCGCCGGGTTTGGGCCCCAGGCAGCACAGGATGAAGACGACGAGCGAGCCCAGATAGGGGATGAACGTAAGGCACCACATGGCGCCGGACAGATCGGTATCGTGCAGGCGTCGCCAGGTCAGGGCCAGGTGCGGGACGAAGGTCCCGAGCGCGAACGCCAAGATCCCGACGATGAGGAACACAGCGAACGGGTTCGTGTCCGTGCCCTGTACGGAGGGCTCCTCGCCCAGACCCAGGGCGCGCATGGCAATGCCGAACGCCGCGTAGACCAGCAGGCCCGCGAGCTCCACCCACAGGAACTCGCTTTGCGACGCGCGCCCGTCGAACACGGCGTAGTTCTTGAAGAAGCGCTTGATCGCCTGGCCCCACGTGGCCCCGCGCAGAGGAAGGCTGAGGTCCTCCGGGCTGGCGGCGTCGCGCGCCACGGCGTATCCCGGACCGTACGGTGTGACGGCATAGGGCTGGCCGGAGTATCCGGGCGCGTAGGGCCCGGCCCCGTAGCCGGGTGCCGGGGGCACGTCCCCGTACGACGGCGCGGCGGCGCCTCCCGCGGCAGGCCATCCTGGCGCTTCGCTCGCCCAGGCGGCGCCCGGGTCCACGGCACCGGCGCCCTGCTCGACGGCCTCCCCAGCGATCTGCCCAGCAGACTGCCCTGGAGCGGCAGTCTCCGCCGCCTCGGCGGCCCGATCCAGCTCCCTGCGGTACTCATCCGGTGTGCTCACGCGTGCCCCCTCGGCGGCGATGATCCGCACCATGGTGGCACAGCCCGCCCC
>JALAHE010000138.1 GCA_022712075.1 Galactobacter sp. | reverse complement strand
GGCTAAGGCCCGACGGCGCCCGGTGGCGTGGGTGCCGAGCGGCGCCCCAGGGCGATCGCCGCGCCCGGCCGAGGTGATCGTCAGTGCGAGAGCAGGTACTCCCGCAGCACGGCGGCGTGATTGCGCTCGAGATCCTTGGCCGCAAACACGAGCGTGACGGTCCCGGCCACCGCGAGGGAACGCAGCTCGCCCAGGGCCTCGGCCATGGCCCCGGCACCGGCGGCGTCCGCCGCCTCGAGCTCGGAGCGATAGAGCCCCGCAAAGTCCTCCCACCGCTCTTCGGGCGCCGCGTGCCAGGCCTTGCGCAGCTCCGGCGACGGCGCGGCATCGCGCAACCACGCGGCGTCGAGCGCCTCCTTCTTGATCCCGCGCGGCCACAGCCGGTCCACGAGGACGCGCGCGCCGTCGGTGGGGGCGGGCGCCTCGTAGGCGCGCTCGAGGAGGTAGTTCGGCATGCGCACAGTGTGCCACCGCTGGACGCCGGACAGCGCGACGGCCCCCACCCCGCACAGGGGGTGGGCGCCGCCGCGGGGGACTGAACAGCCTGTCAGCCGGCCAGGCGCCAGCCGGCGTCCGGGCGCGGGACCGAGTCGAGCAGCAGCCGCGTGTACTCGTGGGCCGGGTGATCCAGCAGCTCGGCCGTGGGCCCGGCCTCGACGATCTCGCCGCGGCGCAGCACGAGCGTCTCGTCGCACACGCGGCGCACCACGCCGAGGTCGTGGCTGATGAAGAGCACCGTGAGCCCGCGCTCGGCGCGCAGCTCGGTCACGAGCTGGAGCACCTGCGCCTGCACCGACACGTCCAGCGCCGACGTCGCCTCGTCCATCACGAGCAGCTCGGGCTGCACGGCGAGGGCCCTGGCCATCGCCACGCGCTGGCGCTGGCCGCCCGAGAGCGTGCGCGGCAGCGCCTGCTGCTGCTCGGGCGTGAGGCCCACGCGGTCAAGCAACTCGGTCGCGACCTTGGCCGCGTCGCGCCCGTCGGCGTGCAGCGAGGCGGCGTCGCGCACGGCCCGGTGCACCGGAATGCGCGGGTCGAGCGAGAGGTACGGGTCCTGGAACACCATCTGCACGCTGCGCGCGTGGGCGAGGCGCGCCTCGCGGCCGCGCGGCGTCCCGGTGCGGTCCTTGCCGGCCACCGTGATGGTGCCGGCGTCCGGCGTCTCCAGGCCCACGACCATGCGGGCCAGCGTCGACTTGCCGGAGCCCGACTCGCCCACCACGCCGAGCGCGGAGCCGCGCGGGATCACGAAGCTCGCGTCCGCCACGGCGGTCACCGGATCCTTGCCGCGCACGGCATACGTCCGGCGCACGCCGTCCACGCGCAACAAGGGCTCGACGACGCCGTCCCCGGCCCAGGTGCCTTGGCCCGCCTCGGGCGCGCCCACCTGGGAGGCGGGCGCCGCCTCGTGGCGCCCGGCCACGGAGGCCGGCCCCGCGCCGTCGGGCAGTGAAGCGCCCGTGACCGCGGCAGGCACCGCGTCATCCAGGTGCAGCGACGGCGTCGCGGCGACGAGGCGCTGGGTGTACTGGGCGGAGGGGTTGGCGAGGACCGCTGCCATGTCGCCGCGCTCCTGGACCCGACCGCCGGCCAGGACCACCACGTCGTCGCACAGCGCGCCGGCGAGGCCGAGGTCGTGGGTGATGAAGAGCATGCCCATGCCGCGCTCGTCGCGCAGCGTGGCGAGCAGCCGCACGATCTCCGCCTGCGTGGTGACGTCCAGCGCCGTGGTGGGCTCGTCGCAGACCAGCAGGCGCGGGTTGCCCATGAGCGCGCCGGCGATCATGATGCGCTGCAGCTGGCCGCCGGAGAGCTCGTGCGGGTACTGGTGAAAGTGCTTGTCCGGGCGCGGGAGGCGCACTGCCTCCATGAGCTCCATGGCGCGCTTGCGGGCAGCCTCGCCGGAGACGCCCTCGCCCAGGCGCAGGGCCTCGGTGAGGTGATCGCCGAGGGTGCGCACGGGGTTGATGCCGGCGCGCGGGTCCTGGAAAACCATCGCCACATCGTTGAGGCGCAGGGCGCGCAGCGCGGAACCGGACAGGCCGAGCACCTCGGTGCCGTCCACCTTGACCGAACCGCCGAGCTTCGCCTTCTCCGGGAAGAGGCCGAGCGCCGTGCGGGCCGTGAGGGACTTGCCGGAGCCGGACTCCCCCACAAGGCCCACGGTGCGCCCGGGCTCCACGATGAGGTCGATGCCGTGCAGCAGGCGCTTGCCGCCGGGCAGGTCCATGGTCAGCTGCGAGATCTCGAGCAGGCTCATGCCTTGTTCCCTCCGATGCGCTCGGCGAACTCCTCGCCGAGGATGTTGACGGCCACCACCACGAGCACCACGGCCACGGCCGGGATGATCGCCGGAAGGTAATGCCCAGACAGCAGGCCCACCTGGGCCTCGTTGATCATGGAGCCCCAGTCGGACTGCGGCGCCTGGACGCCGAGGCCGAGGAAGGACAGGCCGGCCAGCTCGGCCAGCACGTAGCCGAAGTTCAGCGTGGACTGCGCGCCGACCACGGGCGTGACGTTGGGCAGCACGCGGTTCAGGGCGATCCAACCGCCGCCGAAGCCCTGCACGCGGTACGCGCTGACGTAGGCGCGCTGCTTCTCCGCGAGCACGAGCTGGCGGGTCAGGCGGGCCACGATGGGCGCGTAAGCGATGGCCATCGCGATGACCGGGGCCACGAGGCCTTTGCCGAAGAGCGCCACGGCGAGGATCGCCAGGAGCAACGCAGGGAAGGCGAAGAGCAGGTCGAAGAGGCGGGCCAGGACCGCGTCAACCCAGCCGCCGCGCCACGCGGCGAGCAGGCCAAGCAACATGCCGAGGATCGTGGAGCCGATGACCACCAGCAGGGGCCCGAGCAGCGCCGTGCGGGCGCCGTGCATCATGCGCGAGAGCATGTCGCGGCCCAGCGAGTCAGTGCCGAACCAGTGCGCCGCGCTCGGCGAGGCGGACTGGTTCATGAGGTCGATCCGGGCGGGATCGTAGGGGGCGAGCCAGGGTGCAAGGACCGCGCAGAGCACGGCCACCGCCAGCACCACGGCGGCGATCCACACGAGCACCGTTCCGCGCATCCAGCGCGGGGTACGCCAGCGCACGCGCGGCGCCGGCCGGTGTGGCGTGGGCTCCACGGAGCTGGGCTCCGGGACGTTTGAAATCACGGGGGCGGTCATCGGGCACCAGCTCCTGCCACGGTCCGGGGGTCAACAAGGGGCTGGAGCAGGTCGACCACGGCGTTGACGGCCACGAAGACCGCCACGACCAGCAGCACGATCGCCTGCACCACGGGGAAGTCCAGCCGGTCCACCGACTGCACCAGGAGGGAGCCGAGGCCGGAGAGGCCGAACGCCGACTCGATGATGGAGCTGGAGACCAGCAGGCCGGCGACGAGCATGCCGGAGACCGTGAGGATGGGGCCCACGGCGTTGCGCAGCACGTGGCGGCGGACGACGGCGGCCTGGGTCAGGCCGCGCGAGGTCGCCACCTCCACGTGTTCCCGCCCGAGCTGCTCCACCATGGCGGAGCGGGTCACCTTGCCGATGAGCACCACGTAGACGAGGGCCAGGGCGGCGGAGGGAAGGATGAGGTGACGGATGGTGTCCCAGAAGCCCTCGCCTGAGCCGAAGGACGGGAACCAGCCCAGCTGCACCGCGAACAGGGCGATGAAGCCCACAGCGGCCACGAAGGACGGGATGGCGCCGAAGGCCGTGAGGGTCACGACGACGGTGCGGTCAACCCACGTGCCGCGCTTGACCGCGGCGAGGATGCCGGCGGCGAGGCCGAAGACCGTGATGAGCAGGCCGGCGATGATTACGAGGCCCAGGGTCACGGGCAGGCGGTCAAGCAGCACCTCGGAGACGGACTGGCGGTATTGCATGGAGCGGCCGAAGTCGCCGATGAAGATCCCGCCGATCCACTTGAGGTACTGCTCCCACGGGGACAGGTTCAGCCCGTACTGCTCGGTGACGGCCGCGATGGCCTCCGGGCTTGGCTTGCGCCCGCGCAGCAGGAAGGAGAGCGGGTCTCCCGGCACCAGGAAGCGCGAGAAGAAGACCAGCAGGGACGCCAGGAAGAGCGTCAGGACGAGGCCGGCGAGTTTTCCGCCGACGGAACGCACGATGTTCACGAGGGATTCCTCCTTGGGGGCGCCGGGCTCAGCGCGCGCCGAGGGCGGCGGCCCACGGTGCGTACATGAAGTTGATGGACGGTGAGAGGCCGGTGAGGCGGTCGGAGAGGTAGGCCGTGGTGGGCGGCGCGAAGAGCGGGATCCACGGCAGCTGCTCGTTGGCGATCTTCTGGGCCTGGGCCGTCAGCGTGGCGCGCTTGCCGGCGTCCATCGTGGCGGTGGCCTCGTTGACGACCTTGTTGAACGCCGGATCGTCCCAGCCGCCGTAGTTGGAGAACTCGCCGGTGCGCAGCACGCCGTACATCTCGAGGGCGTCCGGGCTGGAGAGGTACCAGGAGGTGTAGAAGAGGTCCACGCCCTCGCGGGCGCTCGGGTCGGAGAACAGCGTGGTGTAGGCGTTGGGCGTGACCGTCTTGATCGTGGCCTTGAGGCCGATCTGGTTCAGCGCATCCGCCGTGGCCTGGGCCGTGACCGTGAAGTCGTTGGAGATGGGCGCCGTCGCGATGACGACCTCCTTGCCCTCGACACCGGCCTCCTTGATGAGGGCCTTGGCCTTCTCCAGGTCGCGCGAGTAGGTGTTCAGGCCCGTGAAGGCCGCATCCACCGAGGCGCTCGGGACGCCCTGCCACACGCTGCGCGTCGTCAGCGCGTCGGTCACCTCGCCGTAGCCGCCGTAGCCGGCGCGCAGGATGCCGTCGCGATCCAGGGCGTAGGCCAGGGCCTGGCGCACCTTGAGGTCACCGAACGGGCCCTTGAGGTCGGAGACTACGAGCGAGTTCACGGTGGCGTTGGTGCCGAAGAAGACGTCTCCGCCCGAGCCGGCGCGCAGGATCGGCACGGCCTCCGGCGGCACCATCCACGTGCCGTCCACCTCGCCGGCCTTGAGCGCGTTGGTGCGCGCCGTGCCATCCGGCATGAACACGAAGTCCAGCTCGGAGCTGTGGGCGCGCCCCTCCTTGCGCCAGTAGTTGTCGTAGCGCGTGAGCTTGATCGACTCGCCCGAGGTCCACTTGGAGAACTGGAACGGGCCGGTGCAGTTCACGCCGCCCGTCGAGTTGCCGTAGTCCTTGCCCTTCTCCTTGAGGGTCTTGGCCGACTCGATCACGCCGGAGGAGTTGCCCATGGCCAGGTTGAACTGGCTATCGGGCACGCGCGTGGTCACGGTGACCTGGCGCGGGCCGGTCTTCTTGATCGAGTCGACGTTTTGATACACGGAGTACCAGAAGGAGCCCACCTCGGGGGCGAGGTGGCGGCTCAGCGAGGCCACCACGTCGTCAGCCGTGAGCTCGGAGCCGTCGTGGAAGGTGACCCCGTCGCGGATCTCGTAGACCCAGGTGGTTGGGGTCGGATTGGAGAACGACGTCGCGAGGCCGGGTTCCAGCGAGAGGTCCGGCTTCATGCGCAGCAGGGACTCGCACACGTTCGCCAGGACCATGTTGTCCGGGTAGTCGAAGGCATAGGCGTAGTCGAGGCTGTAGGGCTCGGCGTGCACGGCCCAGGTGATCTGGTCGACGTCGGACACGGCCGCCGGCTGGGCCGGCGTCAGTTCCCAGTCGGAGATGGCGCCGGCGGGCGCGCCGCACGCGCCCAGGGCGAGGGACGCGGCGCTCAGCGCCGCGATGGTGAGGAGTCGCGAACGCTTGCTCATGCCGCACCGCCCGCGGTGGTGACGGCCGCGCTGGAAACCGCCTGGGCGGCGTCGTACACGCGCTCACCCTGGATCCACGTGGAGGTGACGCGCGCCGTGTGCAGCTCCTCGGCGGGCAGCGTGAAGGGGTTCGGGGAGATGACCGCGAGGTCGGCGAGGTAGCCCGAGGCGAGGCTGCCGGTCTCGTCGTCGCGGTGGTTGATCCACGCGCTGCCGGAGGTGTAGGCCGCCATGAACTCGGCGACCGTGAGGCGCTGGGCTTCGCCGCCGAGCGGGGCGTCGTCGCGGCCCGGGGCCGTGCGGTTCACGGCGATGTGCATGGCCTGCAGCGGATCGGCCGTGGAGACGGGCCAATCGGAGCCGGCCACGAGGCGGGCGCCGCGGTCGCGCAGCTCGCCGAAGGGGTAGTGGCGCGCCTCCGCGCCGTCGCGCAGGAACGGGAGGGTGAGGACGTCGAGCTGCTCCTCGTGGCAGGCCCACAGCGCCTGGATGTTCGCGGCGGCGTCGAGCTCGGCAAAGCGGGCCGTGTCCGCCTCGTCCACCATCTGCAGGTGGGCGAGGTGGTGGCGGTTGGCGCTGGGGCCGTTCGCGGCGCGGGCGGCCGCGAGCGCGTCGAGCGACTCGCGCACGGCGCGGTCGCCGAGGGCGTGGAAGTGGACCTGGAAACCGGCGGCGTCCAGGGCCGTGACGGCCTCCTTCAGCAGCGCCGACTCCACGAAGGTCAGGCCGGCGTTCTCGGTCGCGTGGCCGGAGTGGTCGTGGTAAGGCGTGAGCATGGCCGCGGTGTGGTTCTCGGCGACGCCGTCCACCATGATCTTCACGGTGCCGGGGACGTAGGCGGGGGCGAGGGCCGCGGCCGAAGCGCGGCGCTCGATCATCTCCTCCACCTGCTCCATGCCGCGGTCGCGTTCCCACCACAGGGCTCCGCGCACGTGGACCTTGAGGCTGCCCTCGGCGGCGGCGCGGCGGTAGATCGCGTCGATGTCGGAGATGCCGGACATGCCGACGCCCACCCAGGCGTCCTGCCAGCCGGTGATGCCCTGCGCCAGGAGTGCCTCCTGGGCGGCGTGCAGGCCGGCGAGCGCGAAGTCGTCGCTGATGCCGGGGCGCACACCGGCGAAGAGGTGCTCGGCGCCCTCGTGGAAGGTGCCGGCCGGGAAGCCGTCCGCCTCGCGCTCGATCCGGCCGTCCGCAGGGTCCTGCGTGGAGGCATCGACGCCGGCGCGGCGCATGGCCTCGGTGCTGGCCCACGCGCCGTGGTGGTCGCGGTTGGTGAGGATGACAGGGCGCTCGCCCAGCAGCTCGTCCAGCAGCTGGCGCGTGGGCGTGCCACCGGGGAAGTGCTCCATGGACCAGCCGCCGCCCACGATCCACTCGCGCTCGGGGTAGGCCTGCGCGTAGGCGGCGATGAGCTCGAGGGTCTCCTCGGCGGACTCCGCCCCGGAGAGATCGCACTGAAGGATCTCCACGCCGGCGCCCATGGGGTGCATGTGCGCGTCCTGGAAGGACGGGGAGAGCAGCGCTCCCTCGAGGTCAACCACGCGGGTCTCGGGGCCGGTGTGCTCCGGCGCCTCGGCGGCGGGAACGAGGCCGGTGATGCGGCCGCCGCTCACCAGCACGGCCGTGTCGGCCAGCGGCTCGCCGGAGCCCGTGAAGACGGGTCCTCCGGTCAGGATCAGCTCTGCGTGGGGCATGCGCACTTCCTCGGGTGGGTGTCGCGCCGCCAGGGCGCGCGGGAGGGTTCGTGCGTCGACGGTAGTGTGAGGGGCGTCACTGTGTCAACGGTGTTGACTACATTGATGACAATGCCGGGGACGGGCGCCGCCCGTGGCACCATGAGGGCAACGAAAGTGGGGAACATGAGCACGACGGCACCGGCCAAGCGCGGCCGCCTCGACCGCGAAACGATCATCGCGGCGGCCCTGGAGATCACCGCGCGAGACGGGGTCACGACCCTCTCCGTGCGTGAGCTGGGGCAGCTCCTCGGCGCCGACCCCACGGCGATCTACCGCCACGTGCGCAACAAGGACGAGCTGGTTCTGGCAGCGCTCGATCACCTCGAGTCCCGCGCCGTGGAGAGCGTCGACGCGCCCGAGGCCGAGTGGGAGACCCGCCTGCGCCAGCTCGGCGAGGCCACGGTGCAGCTCTTCTCGGCTCACCCGGCCGTGGGCGTCGAGGCCATCGTCGCCACGACCCACGGGCCCGGCGAGCGCGCGGCGGTGGAGCTCATCCTGCGCGCGTTCCAGGAGGCAGGGCTGGATGATGCCGGGGTGGTGAAGCACTACTCGCTCTTCGCGCAGCACATGATGGCGTGCTCGGCCGGCATGGCGCGCTCCATCACCGAAAACGGCGGAACGGGGCGGCTCGGCCCGTGGTTCGACACGGTGCCCACGGCGGATCCGGCGGTCCACCCGCTGCTGGCGCGCTACGCGACCCAGCTCGGCGAACTGCAGGACCTCGAGCTCTTCCGCCGCGGGCTGGAGCTCATCACCGACTCGGCCAGGCGCGAGGGCGCCGAGCGCCGCGCGGCCCAGGCGTAACCGCGCAGGCTCAGTCGGCCTGCTGCCCCTCGGCGGCCTCGGCGGCCGCGGCGTCCTTGGCCCGGCGCCGCGCGCGCAGCCACAGCACGAGCGTCCAGATGCCCACGCCCACGGGCGGGATGAAGGTCAGGATGAGCTCGAACGCGGAGCTCGGCGGACGCCCGGCCCCGTAGACCGTGGCGATGGAACCCACGAACATCACGAGGGTGATCATGCCGATGATCTGCCACAGCGGCACGCGGGGAACATTCTGAAAAGCCACGCTTTGAGCCTACCGGAGCGCGGCGGGGCCTCCGCGGGGCGGCCGCCGGGTTCCCTGCCCGACGGCGCGGCTACAGGTAGCGCACGAAGGCCCGGCCGGGGCGGGGCAGCTCGTGCACCTCGGTGAGCCCGTTGCTCTCGTAGAACTTGCGCTGGGCCGGCTCGTCGTCGGTCATGAGGACGAGCTGCCGGATCCCGGTGCTGTCCTCGTGGATCGCGTCCAGCAGCAGGGAACCGAGCCCCTCGCGCTGGCAATCTGGATGGACCAAGAGGTCCTGCACCAAGGTGACCGAGGCGCCGTCGGACAGCGTCCTGGCCAGCGCCACGAGGCGCCGCCCGTCCCGCACGGTGTAGACGCGCGTGGAGCCGGCGAGCGCCGCCTGCAGCGCCTGCGGGTCGCGCGTGTAGGCGCTCCACCCGACCGCGTCGTAGAGCTCAACGCACTCATCCAGGCGCGGGACCTCACCCGCGCCGACGCTCCACGCCATGTTCGCCTCCTTGGGGCCGCCGCTGGGCGCCGCCCTGGAGGGGGGGAGCGGGCTGCGTTGGCCGATCTGTGCACCACGCTACGGGTGCGCGGCCCGCAGGGGAACAGCTGGGCTGGCCCGGGGCGCGGCGCGGACCTAGCGTGGGGAGCATGAACGAGCTCACCGAGACCGACCTGCTCCACCTGGCCCGCTGCGTGGAGCTGGCCGAGGAGGCCGTGGCCGACGGCGACGAGCCCTTCGGCTCCCTGCTCCTCTCCGCCGACGGCGAGGTGCTCTTCGAGGACCGCAACCGGGTCAAGGACGGCGACCACACGCGCCACCCGGAGCTCGCGATCGCGCTCTGGGCCGTCCGCGCGCTCTCCTCCCAGGAGCGCGCCGCAGCGGTCGTCTACACCTCGGGCGAGCACTGCCCCATGTGCGCGGCCGCCCACGCGTGGGTGGGGCTCGGCCGCATCGTCTACGCCTCGAGCTCCGCCCAACTCTCCGCGTGGTGCGAGGGCTGGGGTCTGCCGCCCGCGCCCGTGGCGGCGCTCCCCATCGGGGCCGTCGCCCCGTTCACGCCCACTGCCGGCCCCGCGCCGCAGTTCGAGGAGCGGATCAAGGCGTTGCAGGCAGCCAGTCGCGGCGTCACGCCCTAGCCCCCAGGCGGCGGGGGCGCTAGCTTCGTGAGCATGACCCCCCGTCTCATCGCCGTCCTCCGCCTCGCCGTGGTGGCGCTCATCGTCTTCGCGGTGGTGGTGACCTACGCGGTCTCCGCCGTCACGCGCGGCGCGCTGCCCAACCCGTTCAACTTCTTCGGCTTCTTCACTATCCAGTCGAACCTGCTCTCGATCGTGGTGCTCACGGGCGCCGCCGTGGCGCTGCTGCGCGGGCGCACCCTACCGGAGTGGTTCCACCTCCTGCGCGGCTGCGTCACGGCGTACATCGCGATCGTGGGCGTGGTCTACGGGATCCTGCTGGCCCCGCTCGGCGCGGCCGGCGGCGTGGAGGTCCCGGTCTCCAACGCGATCCTGCACATGGTCACGCCGCTGTACCTGCCGATCGACTGGCTGCTCTTCCGCGACCGCCCGGCCCTCCCCTGGCGCAAGCTCTGGCTCGTGATCGCCTACCCGCTCGTGTGGGTCGCCGTGGTGCTCTTCCGCGGGGCCACGGACGGCTGGGTTCCCTACCCCTTCCTCAACCCGAGCCTCGGCTACCCCACCGTGGCGTTGTACTGCCTCGTGATCCTGCTCGTGGGGCTCGGCTTCGGCGTGCTGGCCTGGTGGGGCTCGCGGCTGCGCACGCCGTGGCCGCGGCGCTGGGCCGGCGCGCAACCCGCGGGGATTGACGCCGCCTGACGCACCCCAGGAGATCCGCGCCCGCCGCGGCGCCCGCCCTTGGCGGGGCCCCGGCGTGCCGGGGACGATGGGCCCACGGCCCCTTCCCGAAAGGAACTCCATGAGCAGCATCGACGTGGTGCGCAAGCACTATGCCGCCTCCGAGGCCGGCGACCTTCCCGGCATGTTGGCCGACTTCGCGCCCAACATCGTGTGGACCGAGGCCGCAGGCTTCCCCACCGCCGGCGTCTACAACGGCCCGCAGGAGATCATCGACGGCGTCTTCGGCCCCACCGACGCCGCCTGGAACGGCTTCTCCGTGGGCGTGGAGCGCCTCATCGAGGACGGTGACACCGTGGTCATGATCGGCAGCTACACCGCCACCGCCAAGAACACCGGGATCCCGCTGAACGTCCGCACGGTGCACGTGTGGACCGTGCAGAACGAGCAGATCGTCGCCTTCGAGCAGATCTGCGATTCCCACCCGGCGCAGCTGGCCCTGCAGGGCTGACGCCCCCTTTCCAGTGCCCGACGGCGGGTGGCCGGCCTGCAGGGGCCGGCCACCCGCCGT
>JALAHE010000137.1 GCA_022712075.1 Galactobacter sp. | reverse complement strand
GTCATGACTGCTTCACCCCTCGCCCCGGCCTGGCTCAGCGTGCCCGCGGACCTGAACGATCCGCGCCCGGCCGACCGAGCGCCCCTCTTCCCCGCCTCCACGCGCCGCGTCGACGGTGCGCTGGAGATCGGTGGCGTGAGCGTGAGCGAGCTGGCTGCCAGCTACGGCACGCCGCTCTACGTCGTGGACGAGGGCGAGCTGCGCTCCCGAGCCGCCGCCTTCAAGCGCGCCTACGACGCCGCCTTTGCCCCGCTCTGCGGTGGCGCCGACGTCTACTACGCGGGCAAGGTCTTCCTGAACACCTCGGTGGCCCGCTGGGTCGCGGAGGAGGGGCTGCGCCTCGACACCGCCTCGGGTGGCGAGCTGGCCGTGGCGCTGGCCGCCGGCATCGCACCGGAGCTGATCGGCCTGCACGGCAACAACAAGTCGGACGCCGAGATCGAGCGCGCGCTCACGCTCGGCCTCGGGCGCATCATCTCCGACTCCCTCGACGAGGTGCGCCGCGTTGCGGCCGCGGCCGAGCGGCTCGGCGTCACGGCCCAGCTCATGCTGCGCCTGACCCCCGGCGTGCACGCCTCCACGCACGAGTTCATCGCGACGGCGCACGAGGACCAGAAGTTCGGCCTCTCCCTGCACCCGCGCGCCGGCCAGGAGCGCTCCGACGCGGCCGAGGCCGTGGCCGAGGCGCTCGCGAGCGAGCACATCCACCTGCTCGGCCTGCACTGCCACATCGGCTCCCAGATCTTCGAGTCCGCCGGCTTCGCCGAGGCAGCGCGCCGCCTCATCGCCTTCCTGGGCGAGGTCAAGGCCGCGCACGGCGTCCAGCTGCCCGAGCTCGACCTGGGCGGCGGCTACGGCATCGCCTACACCGAGCAGGACACCCCGAGTACCCCCGAGGTGCTCGCCGCGGAGACCGCGGCGGTGGTGGCGCAGGCCTGCGCCGAGGCCGGCATCGACGTGCCGCGCATCAGCATCGAGCCGGGTCGCGCCATCGCCGGACCGGCCGGCGTGACCCTCTACTCCGTCGGCGTGCAGAAGGACGTCGAGGTGGACACCCCGGAGGGCGGCAGCGCCACGCGCCGCTACGTCGCGGTGGACGGCGGCATGAGCGACAACGCCCGCCCCGTGCTCTACGACGCCGACTACTCGGCCCTCCTCGCCTCGCGCGAGAGCGCCGCCGGGCCGCTCCTGTCCCGCGTGGTCGGCAAGCACTGCGAGTCGGGCGACATCGTGGTCCGCGACGCGTACCTGCCCGCCGATCTTGGACGCGGCGATCTGCTCGCCGTCCCGGCGACGGGTGCCTACTGCTGGTCCCTGGCCAGCAACTACAACTACCTGCCCCGCCCCGCCGTTGTGGCGGTCAACGGGGGAACGCACCGCGTGATCGTGCGCGGCGAGACCGAGGCCGATCTGCTCTCCCGCGACGCGGGCATCGCCTGAGGCGAGCCGGGCACCCAAGCCCAGCGGGCGCCGTCGGGCCGTGAAGGCCCAGCCGCCCACCCCAGACACGGCAAGAGAAGCAGAGGAAAAGAGGACCCATGACCAGCACGCTCAAGGTGGCGCTGCTCGGCGCCGGCACCGTCGGCGCCGAGGTGGCCCGCATCCTGACCCAGGACGCCGCGCAGCTGCAGGCCCGCAGCGGCGCCGCGCTGCAGCTCTCCGCCGTGGTGGTGCGCGACACCGCGGCCGACCGCGGCCCGCACATCCCGCGCGAGCTCATCAGCGCCGACGCCGAGGCCGCCATCGACGGCGCGGACCTCGTCATCGAGCTCATGGGCGGCCTCGAGCCGGCCTCCACCTACATCCGCCGCGCGCTCTCGCGCGGCGCGAGCGTCGTGACGGGCAACAAGGCCCTTCTCGCCGAGCAGGGCCCCGAGCTCTTTGCCCTGGCCGCCGCCAACGGCGCCGAGCTCTCCTTCGAGGCCGCCGTGGCAGGCGCCATCCCGATCCTGCGCCCGCTGGCCGAGTCGCTGGCCGGCGACACCGTCACCAAGGTGATGGGCATCGTCAACGGCTCCACCAACTTCATCCTTGACAAGATGGACCGCGAGGGCGCGGACCTCGAGTCTGTCATGGCCGAGGCCTCCGCGCTCGGCTACCTCGAGGCGGATCCCTCCGCCGATGTTGAGGGGCACGACGCCGCCGCCAAGGCCGCCTTGCTCGCGACCCTTGCCTTTGGCTCGGGCTTCTCGATCGATCAGGTGCACACCGAGGGCATCACGGCCGTCACGGCGGCCGACGTCGAGGCCGCCCGCGCCGCCGACCAGGTCATCAAGCTGCTCGCGGTCGTGGAGCGCTCCGAGGCCGGCGTGCTCATGCGCGTGCACCCCACGCTGATCTCGCGCGAGCACCCGCTGGCCGCCGTCCACGGCGCGTTCAACGCCGTGTTCGTCGAGGCGCAGAACGCCGGCGAGCTCATGTTCTACGGCCCCGGCGCCGGCGGTGCCCCCACTGCCTCCGCCGTCATGGGCGACCTCGTCATGGCCGCTCGCCACCGCTTGGCCGGCGCCGCCGAGCCCACCCGCCTGGCCGCCGAGCCGATCGCCGCCCTGCCCGTGCAGGACGCCATCACGCGCTACGCCCTGGCCCTCGACGTTGCAGACGCTCCGGGCGTGCTCGCCCGCATCGCCCAGGTGTTCGCCGATCACGGGGTGTCGATCGAGGCCATGCGCCAGAACGGCCACCTTGACGGCGCCGCCGAGCTGCGCATCATCACCCACGCTGGCACGCAGCGCGCGCTCGACGCGACCGTGGCAGCCGTCAACGAACTCGACGTGGTCACCGGGATCACGTCCGTCATGCGAGTCGAAGGGAACTGAGCACACCATGGCTCACCAGTGGCGCGGAGTCATCCGCGAATACGCAGATCGCCTGCCCGTTGAGGACGGCGACACGATCGTCACCCTCGGCGAGGGCGGCACGCCCCTCGTCTACGCCCCGGCCCTCTCCGCCGAGACCGGCAACGAGGTCTACCTCAAGGTCGAGGGCATGAACCCGACCGGCTCCTTCAAGGACCGCGGCATGACCATGGCCGTGACGGCCGCCGTCAAGGACGGCGCCAAGGCCGTCGTGTGCGCCTCCACGGGCAACACCTCGGCCTCCGCCGCCGCGTTCGCCAAGCAGGCCGGCCTGACCTGTGCCGTCCTGGTGCCGGACGGCAAGATCTCGATGGGCAAGCTCTCCCAGGCCGTGGCCCACGGCGCCAAGATCATTCAGGTGGACGGCAACTTCGACAACTGCCTCGAGGTCGCCCGCAAGCTCTCCGAGAACTACCCGGTGTACCTGGTCAACTCGGTTAACCCGGCCCGCATCGAGGGCCAGAAGACCGGAGCCTTCGAGGTCGTCGACTTCCTGGGCGACGCCCCCGACTACCACCTGCTGCCCGTCGGCAACGCCGGCAACATCACCGCCTACTGGAAGGGCTACAAGGAGTACGCCTCCGAGTACACCAACCAGGCCGGCGCCGTGCTGCCCGCCGTCTCCACCAAGACCCCCATCATGTGGGGCTTCCAGGCTGCCGGCTCGGCGCCCATCGTGGACGGTCACCCGATCCTCGAGCCCGAGACGATCGCCACCGCCATCCGCATCGGCAACCCCGCCTCGTGGGAGTTCGCCGAGGCGGCGCGTGACGAGTCGGGTGGGCTCATCGACGCCGTGACCGACGAGGAGATCCTCGAGGCGCACCGCTGGCTCTCCTCCCGCGAGGGCGTCTTCGTGGAGCCCGCCTCCGCCGCGGGTGCCGCCGGCCTGCTCAAGCACCACCGTGCAGGCACGGCGCCCACGGGCAAGAAGATCGTCATCACGGTCACCGGCCACGGCCTGAAGGACCCCGAGTGGGCCGTCAAGGGCGCCGGCGAGGATGCCTCGCCGGTCAAGGTCGAGTTCGACGTCGTGTCGGTCGCCGACGCGCTCGGGCTGAAGTGAGCGCGGGGGTGGCCGAGCGCAGCACGGCGGGACTCCCGCTGGCCTTCAGCGTGCCCACCGGCACGACGCCGCAGGGCGGGGTAAGTGCCTCGGTGCACGTCCCGGCCACCTCCGCCAACCTGGGGCCCGGCTTCGACGCCTTGGGCCTCGCCCTCGCCTACGGCGACGAGCTGGTGGCCTCCGTGGCCGCCGGCTCGCCGGCCGGCGATCTGGTGCACATCTCGGGCGAGGGGGAGGGGTGCCTCCCCGCGGACGGCAGCCACCTCGCCGCCCGGACCATCCGCGACGCGTGGGACGCCTGGGGTGTTGATCACGCCGGCGTCGCCCTCACGCTGAGCGCCACCAACCGCACGCCGCACGGGCGCGGCCAGGGTTCCTCCGCCGCCGTGATCGTTGCAGCGCTGACGGCCGCCGCCGCGCTGCTGCCCGAGGGCCAGCGCCCGGGCCGCGACGACGTCTTCGAGCTGGCCGCCCGCATCGAGGGCCACCCGGACAACGTGGCCCCTGCCGTCTACGGCGGCCTCACGATCTCTTGGGGCGGCGAGGACGGCGCCGCGGCCCCGGCCCCGCGCGGCGAGTCCGCCGAGGGCCGCGTCTTCCGCACCGCGGTGCTGCGCCCGCACGAGGACCTCGTGGCGCTCGTGGCGATCCCGGATGTGAAACTCGCCACGGCGCTCGCCCGTGGGCTGCTGCCCGCGCAGCTTCCGCACGCCGCGGCCGCCGCGAACTCCGGGCGCTCCGCCTTGTTGATCCACGCCCTCACCGCGGCCCCCGAGCTGCTCGGCGTGGCCACCGAGGATCGCCTGCACGAGTCCTTCAGGGCCCCGGCGATGCCCGCCTCCGCCGCGCTGATCGGCGCGTTGCGCGAGCAGGGCTTTGCCGCAACGGTCTCCGGGGCCGGGCCGACGGTCCTGGTCCTGGCCCGGGCCGGCGAGGAGGCGGAGCTGGCCAAGGCGCAGCTGCGCCGCCTGACCGAGGCCGCGGGGGACACCCGCGTGGGTGCCGAGGGCGAAGCTGTGAACTGGCGTGTCCTGGAGCCCGGCCTCGATACGGCAGGTGCTACAGTAATCGTGCATCGAACGGTGGGCTGAGCCTCCCATCCCCGCGCCTGACGCGAGGTGGAGCAAGCCGCCGCAGGGAGTGAAGTCCGCCCGTGCCCCTGGGCCCGGGCCTTCCCCCGACCGGAGGGCGCCAGCCGGCCCCTCACGAAACGCGATGCTCCTTGTCTCGCTGTGCGCCCTGCACTGCCACCGCTGATTCATGCGGTGCCATCAGGCCCACCCCGAGCGAGGGTTCGGCCCCGTTTGGCGCGCGAAGTGAGCGCGCGCAGGGCCGTCCCTCCGGCCGGTTCTTCCTTGCCGCGCGGAGGGCACCACATCAGCAGCGGGCCGCCACCACTACCGCGGACCCGCCCAACGAGGGGGAAGGAACCTTCGTGACCGTCACCACCGACGTGGACAACTCTTCAGCAGCGCCCAAGCAGAGCGGCCTCTCCGCTCTGAAGCTGGCGCAGCTCCAGGAACTCGCGGGCCAGCTGGGCATCGCCGGCGCCAAGCGCCTGCGCAAGGCCGAGCTCGTCGAGGCCATTTCCGATCACCAGCGCGGCGGCTCCGTGGCCGACCGCGACGCCGCCGAGGCGAAGAAGAAGGCCGAGGCCGCCGCCCAGGCCGAGGCCAAGAAGGCGGAGGCCGCCAAGGCCGCCGCCGCGCCGGCCAAGCAGGCCGAAACCGCCGAGGAGTCCGCCGAGGAGCATCGCCCCACGCGCACCCGCGGCCGTGGCCGCCGCGCCGCCTCCTCCGAGGCCGGCTCGCCGACCCGCGCCACGCGCTCCGCCGAGGCCCAGGCCGAGGCTCCCGCAGCCCAGGCCGAGCAGGAGGCCCCGGCCGCCGGCGGCCGCAACGCCGGAACGCGCGGCACCCGCTCCGCCGCCCGCGCCGAGGCCAAGACCGAGTCCGCCCCGGCCGCCGGCCAGGAGCAGGACGCCGCCGAGGAGCAGCCGGCTCGCCAGCTCTCCGTCAAGGAGCGCGCGCTGGCCCAGGCCGCGCTGCGCGCTGAGCGCGACGAGGCCATCGCCGCCGCCGAGCAGGCCGGCAACCCGCGCCGCAACCGCCGCGGCCGTCGCTCCGCCTCCTCCGAGGCCGGCCAGAACGCCGCCGCGTCCTCCGAGCGCAACGAGGCCCCCGAGGCCTCCGAGCAGGGCGAGAACGCCGAGGAGAACGGCAACCGCAACCAGCGCGGCAACCGTGAGAACGGCAACCGCGAGAACAACGGCGAGACCCGCAACCAGCGCCGCCGCAACCGCCGTGGCGAGGAGCGCTCCGAGGCCGAGGGCTCGGAGGAGAACTCCTCCGAGCGCGCCGAGAAGCGCGAGAACACCCGCGAGGCCCGCGAGCCGCGCCAGGGCAACCAGTCCCGCCAGGAGGAGCAGCGCTCCTCCCGCCGCGATCGCCAGCGCGAGCGCAACGAGCGCCAGCGCAACGACCGCAACGAGCGTAACGGCCGCAACAACCGCCGCGGCCGCGGCGCGGTCGAGGTGGACGACACCGAGCTGACCGAGGACGACGTCCTGATGCCGGTCGCCGGCATCCTGGACGTGGGCGATCAGCACGCCTTCGTTCGCACCTCCGGCTACCTGCCGGGCCCGAACGATGTGTACGTCACCCTGCAGCAGGTCCGCCGCGCGAACCTGCGCAAGGGCGACGCCGTGGTCGGCGCCATCCGCGCCCCCCGCGAGGGCGAGGACCGCAGCGGTGCCAACGGCCGCACTAAGTACGCCCCGCTCGTGCGCATCGCCACGGTCAACGGCGTGCCGGTCGAGGAGAACAAGGATCGCGTCGAGTTCAACAAGCTCGTCCCGCTCTACCCCTCCGAGCGCCTGCGCCTCGAGACCGACCCCAAGAAGGTCGGCCCCCGCGTCATCGACCTGATCTCCCCGATCGGTAAGGGCCAGCGCGGCCTCATCGTCTCCCCGCCCAAGGCCGGTAAGACGATGATCCTGCAGTCGATCGCCGCCGCGATCACGCAGAACAACCCCGAGGTTCACCTCATGATGGTTCTCGTCGACGAGCGCCCCGAAGAGGTCACCGACATGCAGCGCTCGGTGCGCGGCGAGGTCATCGCCTCGACGTTCGATCGCCCGGCCGACGACCACACCACGGTCGCCGAGCTGGCCATCGAGCGCGCCAAGCGCCTCGTGGAGCAGGGCAAGGATGTCGTGGTCCTCCTCGACTCCATGACCCGCCTGGGTCGCGCCTACAACCAGGCAGCCCCGGCCTCGGGCCGCATCCTCTCCGGTGGCGTCGACGCCGCCGCGCTCTACCCGCCGAAGCGCTTCTTCGGTGCCGCCCGCAACATCGAGAACGGCGGCTCGCTGACCATCCTGGCCACGGCCCTGGTGGAGACCGGGTCCAAGATGGACGAGGTCATCTTCGAGGAGTTCAAGGGCACCGGCAACATGGAGCTGCGCCTCTCCCGCCACCTGGCTGACAAGCGCATCTTCCCGGCCGTGGACGTCAACGCGTCCTCGACCCGCCGCGAGGAGAACCTGCTCAGCCCCGAGGAGGTGCGCATCATGTGGCGCCTGCGCCGCGTGCTCTCCGGCCTGGAGCAGCAGCAGGCCCTCGAGCTGCTTACCTCCAAGATTCGCGACACCCAGTCGAACGCTGAGTTCCTCATGGTCGTGAACCGCACCACCCTCGGCGACTCCAAGAAGTAGCCACGCTCAACGCGCCCGGACGGACGGCGCCCCTCACCCCACCAGTCAACGCTGGAAGGGGAGCGGGGCGCCGGACGCCGGGCGCGTCGTCGTACTGGGCCCTCACGTCCCGCCTTTTTCGTTGAATCCCGCCCCTTCTGGGCGGGATTCAACGAAAAAGGCGGGAGGGAAGCGGGGCCTCCGGGCCTCCGCTAGGAGGCGCCACCCCACAGCAGCAGGCGCGACCACCCGTAGGTCGGCACCAGGAAGCAGGAGACATGTTCGAGTCCGTTCAGGGCCTCGTCGACGAGCACGCCCAGATCCAGGAACGGCTCGCCGACCCCTCGGTCTACCAGGACCAGGGCCTGGCCAAGCGCCTCGGCCGCCGCGGCGCCGAGCTCAACGCGATCGTGGAGACCTACCGGCGCTGGCTCCAGCTGCAGGAGGACCTCGAGGCGGCCCGCGAGATGGCGGCGCTCGACGCCGACTTCGCGCAGGAGGCCAAGGACATCGAGGAGGAGCTCCCGGTGCTGGCCGAGAAGCTGCGCCGCCTGCTCATCCCGCGTGATCCCAACGACGGCCGCGACGCCATCCTGGAGGTCAAGGGCGGCGAGGGCGGCGAGGAGGCAGCCCTGTTTGCCGCCGACCTGCTGCGCATGTACACGCGCTACGCCGAGGCGCGCGGCTGGAAGGTCGAGTTCATCTCCTCGACCGACTCCGATCTTGGCGGTTACAAGGACGCGCAGATCGCCATCAAGGGCAAGGGCTCGGATCCGGCCGAGGGCGTCTACGCTGCCCTCAAGTACGAGGGCGGCGTGCACCGCGTGCAGCGCGTCCCCGTCACGGAGTCCCAGGGCCGCATCCACACCTCCGCCGCCGGCGTGCTCGTCTTCCCCGAGGTGGATGAGCCCGAGGAGATCGAGATCCAGCAGAACGATCTCAAGATCGACGTCTACCGCTCCTCCGGCCCCGGCGGCCAGAGCGTGAACACGACCGACTCCGCCGTGCGCATCACGCACCTGCCCACGGGCATCGTGGTTGCCATGCAGAACGAGAAATCGCAGCTGCAGAATCGTGAGGCTGCCATGCGCGTGCTGCGCTCGCGCCTCCTGGCCCACCAGCAGGAGCAGATCGACGCAGCCAACGCCGATGTGCGCCACTCGCAGGTGCGCACCATGGACCGTTCCGAGCGCATCCGCACCTACAACTTCCCGGAGAACCGGATCGCGGATCACCGCACCGGCTACAAGTCCTACAACCTGGACGCCGTGCTCAACGGCGAGCTGCAGCCCGTCATCGACTCGTGCATCCAGATGGACGAGGAGGCCCGCCTGGCCGCCCTCGGCGAGGAGGACTGATCCGTGGCCGGCGAGTTCGTTGGCCTGCCAGGCCTGGGCGACGCCCTGCCGGGCGTCCCGCCGCTTCCAGGTTTCGGGGCGGCGGCACCGGCCGTGCCGGCCGCCGTGTCGCAGGTGCACGACGGCGTGGTGTCGGGTTCCCTTGACGGCGTTGCCGCCGCCGTGGACGCGGAGGGCGAGCTGCGCTCGGCGCTGCGCGTGGCCGCCGCGGCCCTCAACGCCGCCGGCGTGGAATCCCCGCGCGCGGACGCAGAGCTGCTGGCCGGGCACCTGCTTGGGCAGGACCGCGGCACCCTCGCCGTCACGGCGCTCATGGGAGCCCCGGTGCCCGAGGGCTACGGCGAACTCGTGGCGGCCCGCGCCTCGCGCATCCCGCTGCAGCACCTGACGGGCGGCGCCCCCTTTCGCTCGCTGAGCCTGAAGGTGGGGCCAGGTGTGTTTGTGCCGCGTCCCGAGACCGAGCTCGTGGCGCAGGCGGCCATCGACGAGGCGCGCTCCGTGCTGGCCGCCGGGCGGGAGCCGCTCGTGGTGGACGCCTGCACCGGCTCCGGGGCCATCGCCGCCGCCGTGGCCACCGAGGTTCCCGGCTCCACCGTTCACGCCGTGGAGCTGCACGAGGCAGCCCACGCCTATGCCGCGCAGAATCTCGCCGGAACCGGCGTGCTGCTGCACCTGGGCGACGCGCTGACGGCGCTCGAGGAGCTCGCCGGCGCGGTGGACGTTCTGGTCTCGAACCCGCCCTACGTTCCGCCGCGCGAGCACGCCGATCCCGAGGTGCAGCTGCACGACCCGGACACCGCGCTCTACGGCGGGGGAGCGGACGGCATGGAGTTCCCGCGCGCGCTCGCGCTGCGGGCTGCCCGTCTGCTGCGCCCTGGCGGGCTGTTCGTCATGGAGCATGACGAGACCCAAGAAGCGGCGGTGCTCGCGCTGTTCGGCGCCGAGGCCCCCGAGGGGACCTGGTCCGAGGCGTGCGTGCTGCCCGACCTCGCCGGGCGCCCGCGCTGTGTCGTTGCCCGGCGCTCTTACGGTGCCTGCGGCGGGGACTGACCCACCCGCCGTCGTGCGCTGAGGCGGCGCGTCAGCGCCCGCCCCGTCGGGCGCCCGCGCTGTGTCGTTGCCCGGCGCTCTTACGGTGCCTGCGGCTGGCACTGACCCCCGCGCCGTCGTGCGCTGAAGCGGTCCGGCGGCGCCGGCCCCGCCGGCCCCGCCGGGCGCGCCGGGCACACCGGCGTGGGAATGCCCTTGTGGCGTGGGAGAATCACTGACGTGAGTGAGACTTTTGATTGCCAGGATCCCGCCGCCCGCGCGGAGGGGATCGCCGCCGCGCAGGTGGCCGTCGCCGCCAAGTCCTGCGTGGTGATCCCGACGGACACGGTGTACGGCATCGGCGCCGATGCGTTCTCCCCGCAGGCCGTCGCGACCCTCCTGGCCGCCAAGGGCCGCGGCCGGCAGATGCCGCCGCCCGTGCTCATTCCCCGCCTCGCTACCCTGGACGGCCTCGCGACGGACGTGCCCGAGGGTGCCCGCGCTCTCGCCGAGCGCTTCTGGCCCGGCGCCCTCACCCTCATCTTGCACGCGCAGCCCTCCCTCACCTGGGACCTCGGCGAGACCCGCGGCACCGTGGCCCTGCGCATGCCGGACGACGCCGTGGCGCGCGAGCTGCTCGACGCGACCGGCCCGCTGGCCGTGTCCTCGGCCAACCGCACCGGCGTGGCCACCGGCCCCACCGCCGCCGACGCCCGCGAGCAGCTCGCGGACTCCGTGGCCGTGTACCTGGAGGACGGGCAGCGCCCAGCCGCCGGGGGAGTGCCCACGCCCTCCACGATCGTCGACTACACCGCGCAGCCCCCGCTCATCCGCCGCCTCGGCGCGCTCTCGCTCGAGACGCTGCGCGAGGTCGACCCGAGCATCGTCGCCGAGGGGAACTGACGGCGTCCCATGAGGGTCTATCTGCTCATCACGGCCGTCGCCTTTGTGGTGGCGGCCGCGCTGACGCCCGCGCTGCGGGCGCTCGGCCAGCGGACCATGGCGGACATTCCGCTGCGTGCCCGCGATATGCACACCGAGCACATTCCCAAGCTCGGCGGCGTCGGCATGGTCGCCGGGCTCCTCGCGGGCCTGGGTGTGGCGAGCCAATCGCCCTTCCTGGCGGGTGTCTTCACCAAACCCGACGTCATCCTCGGGCTCGTCCTCGCGTGCCTGCTGATCCTCGTGATCGGCGTGGCAGACGACCTCTACGACATCCGCTGGTACTACAAGCTCCTGGCCCAGCTCGGGGCGGCCCTCATCATGGCGCTCTCGGGGGTGCGGCTCGAGGTGCTGCCCGTGGGCTGGTGGCACGTGAGTGATCCGTTCTGGCAGATCTCCCTCGCCATGTTTCTCATGGTGCTCACCATGAACGCCATCAACTTCGTCGACGGCCTGGACGGCCTCGCCGCGGGCATCGCGGTGATCGGCTCCAGCGCCTTCTTCCTGTATTGCTACATGATGGCGCGCGAGGTCAATCAGTACGATCACGCCAATCTCGGCGCGCTGCTCATGGCCGTGCTGCTTGGCGCCTCGCTCGGCTTCCTCGTCCACAACTTCAACCCGGCCAAGATCTTCATGGGGGAGACGGGGGCCATGCTCATCGGCCTCGTCATGGCCGTCGCGGCCATCGTGGTCACGACCGACCTCCAGGCCCTCGACCGCATGCGCTTCCGCAACGTGCCGGCCTACATGCCGATCCTGCTGCCGCTCGCCGTGGTGCTCCTGCCGGTCCTCGACCTCTTCCTCTCCGTGCTTCGCCGCACTGCCCGCGGCAAGTCGCCCTTCAGCGCCGACCGCGGTCACTTGCACCACAAGCTCGTGGACGGCGGCTACACGCACCGCGGGGCGGTCCTGGTGCTCTACCTGTGGTCGGCGCTCCTGGCCTTCGGCGCGGTGGCGCTGAACCGGATCCCGGCCACCATCCTGCTGCCCATCTGGGCCGTGCTGCTGCTCGGCGCCGGCGCACTGACGATCCACCCGTGGGTGCGCCGCAAGCTTTCGGTGCGCTCAGTGGCCAAGGCACGCAAGCTCGCGATCGAGCGCCGCGGGCGGCTCTAGGTCGCCCCCGGCGCGCCAGCGCGTCGGGATCTTTCCGGCTTCTTCTCGGGAGATGAAGCCCCGGGGGAGCCCCCGTGTGCGAAACGACTTCGACAGCAGGTAGAATGTCTACGGTGTGTGGCGAGAAGCCGCACGCGTACCCCATGTCCGGAGGACAAGATGCCAAAGATGACGCCTGCACCCGAGGGTGCATCGGTGTCTCATGGCGACATCCTTCCCTGGATGGGGATCCTGAAGTGGTGCCTCGCCCTGACCGTTCCGGCCGTGCTCATCGCCGCCGTGATCGGGTTCTTTGTGGCCGGCGTGCCCGGGCTCGTCTCGACGCTGGCCGCCGCCGGCGTCGTCGTGCTCTTCTTCGCGATCTCGCTCCTGGTCGGCCACTTCGTTGGCCACCTCGCCCCCAAGGCCTTGCTCGGCGCCTTTGCTCTCACCTACCTCGTGAAGGTGATCGGCTTTGGCGCCTTTCTTTTGGTCCCGACCGACCCGTCCTGGTTCTCCCAGACGTGGGCCACGGTGGGCGCCGTGCTGGCCGTGATCGTGTGGCAGGGCGCCGAGATGTACCGCTTCTCCAAGCTGCGCCTGCGTGTTTTTGATGATCCGCAGGACTCCACTACCACCCGGAAGGAGGGCTCATGAGCCAGGAACAATCCTCGTGGCAGGACGATCTCTCCGACCACCCAGCCCGTGAGTACATCACCTACATCATTGCCGGGGCCATCAGCCTCGGTTTGGTAGGCTGGCTCCTGGGTATGGTCTTGTCTCTTCCCTGGATCCTGTTCGTTGGCCTCGGCCTGGGAGCAGTGCTCGGAGCGTACATCGCCTGGCGACATCTGGTGGACCACCGAAGGTCCCAAGGAAAGAGCGACCCATCATGACCCACCGTATGGTCACCGCGCGGGTGCGGATTGCCCTCCCGTGTGCGTCCGCACCTGACAGCAGAGAGGAAACGCGTTGATCGCGCTTGCGCTTCCGACCGCAACCGAGGGCGAGGGCTTCCAGGCCCCGGGCATCTCGGACCTTCACCTTCCTGACATCCTGCCCTGGGGTGCCGAGTATGGCACCGGCTTCGGCAAGCAGATGCTCCTGGTGCTTCTTTCGGTCGTCCTGATCGCCTGGTTCATGGTCGCGGCGGCGCGTAAGCGCCAGCTCGTGCCCGGCAAGTTCCAGTTCCTGGGCGAATCGATCTATGGCTTTGCCCGCAACGCCGTGGGCCGTGACATGCTTGGCGAGAAGGAATTCCGCAAGTACACCCCGCTGCTCACGACGCTGCTCCTGTTCATCCTGTTGAACAACCTGATGGGCGCCATCCCGTTCCTGCAGATCCCGACCCCGTCGCACGTTGGCACCGCCTACGCGCTGGCCGGCCTGGTCTACGTGTACTGGATCTACCTGGGCTTCAAGACCCACGGCATCAAGTACTTCAAGGTGTCTGTGGTTCCCTCGGGTGTGCCGAAGGCCTTCCTGGTCCCGGTCGTCATCATCGAGATCGTGTCGACCTTCCTGGTCCGCCCCATGACGCACTCCCTGCGTCTCTTCGCCACCATGCTTTCCGGTCACATGATCGTGGCCCTCACCGCCGCCGCCATGAGCTACATGTTCACCGGCCTCGGCGAGTGGTGGGGCTACCCGCTCGGCTCCCTCATCTTCGTGGGCGGCCTGGCCATGTACCTCTTCGAGATCTTCATCATGGTCCTGCAGGCCTATGTCTTCACCCTGCTGACCGCGGTGTACATCCAGGGCTCCATCTCGGAAGCCCACTGACCCCCACATTCGTCCCCTGGTGACCCAGGGGTACACCAACCGCCCTGTCGGTGGCAGCAGCGCCCCGGCATCGTGAAAGGAAAACAATGGAAATCTCCGGTTCCCTCAACGCCATCGGTTACGGCCTCTCCGCCATCGGCGGCGGCATCGGCGTGGGCCTGGTCTTCGCGGCCTTCATCCAGGGTGTCGCTCGTCAGCCGGAGGCCCAGCGCGTCCTGCAGCCGCTGGCCTTCATGGGCCTGGCCTTCACCGAGGCCCTCGCCATCCTGGGCCTGGTCTTCGCCTTCGTCTGGAAGCTCTGACCGGACCTGCTCCAACCAGCAGTCCCTACTCAGAAGAAGAAAGACGGGTGAAACATGGACAACGCAGTCATCCTGGCGTCTGCTGAGGGCGCCAACCCCCTGATGCCGAACTGGTGGGAGGTGCTCGTCACCCTCGTCGGTTTCCTGATCCTGCTGTTCATCGTCAGCAAGTTCGTCGTGCCGATGTTCGAGAAGACCTTCGAGGAGCGGCACGCCGCCATCGAGGGTGGCATCGAGAAGGCAGCGGCCGCCCAGGCCGAGGCCAACGCGGCCCTCGAGGAGTACAAGCAGCAGCTCTCCGACGCTCGCACCGAAGCCAACCGCATCCGTGAGGAAGCGCGTTCCGAAGGTGCCGAGATCCTCGCCGAGCTCAAGGCCAAGGCCGCCTCCGAGTCCGCTCGCATCACCGAGCAGGCTCACGTTGCCATCGCCGCCGAGCGCACCGCCGCTCAGTCGTCGCTGCGCACCGAGGTCGGCACCCTCGCCACCCAGCTCGCCGGCAAGATCGTTGGCGAGGCCCTGGACGACGACGCCCGCTCCGCGCGCGTGGTTGACCGCTTCCTGAGCGACCTCGAGTCCCAGCAGGCGGGTGCGGCGAAGTAATGGCAGCAACGACGAGTGAGTCACGCGATCGCGCGCTGGCCGCGCTGGAGACCAAGCTGGGCGGGGCGGATCTTTCCCTCTCGCAGGAGCTGTTCTCCGTGCTCGGTGTGCTCGATTCCAACGCCGCCCTGCGCCGCGCCCTGACCGATCCCTCGGGAACGGCCGAGGCGAAGCAGGCCCTCGTGAAGCAGCTCTTTGCCGGCAAGGTCTCCGAGGATGCGGTGGAGATCACCGCATCCCTGGTCGCCGAGCGCTGGAGCACCGAGCGAGACCTGGGCGACACGCTCGAGGAGCTCGCCGCCACGGTTGCCACTGCGGTGGCCGAGCGTCAGGGCACCCAGGGGCTCGACGATCTGCAGGCGCAGCTGCTCGGCTTCAACGATGCCGTCGCAGCCAACCACGACCTGCAGTGGGCCCTCGAGGACCGCACCGCTCCGGCCGCCGCTAAGGTGGCCCTCGCGGAGAAGCTGGTCCCCGGAGCCTCGGACGTGGCTCGCTCGCTGATCGCCCAGGCGGTCTCGGCCCCGCGCGGACTGCGCCCCACCGCCCTGGTGGAGCGTTTCGTGCAGGCCGTGGCCAAGCGGCAGCGCCGGTGGATCGCCACCGTGAGCGTCACCCGTCCGCTGACGGATGAGCAAAAGAGCCGGCTGGAGGCTGGCCTGAACAAGGCCTACGGCCGCGACCTTCGCCTGAACGTCGTGCAGGACGAGTCCCTCGTGGGCGGCCTGCGCGTCGAGGTGGGCGACGACGTCGTGGACGCCTCCGCCGCTACTCGCCTGGCCGAGCTCAAGCGCCGACTCGTCGGCTGAGCCTCACGGCGAAGAGACAACAAGACTGAATACCTCGGTCGGGACCCAAAGTCACCGGCCGGATGAACCCAAGAGAGCAGGGACTGCAGATGGCCGATCTGACCATCAATGCCGACGACGTCCGCAACGCCCTCAACGACTTCGCCAAGTCCTACGAACCGGACGCGGCGCAGCGAGTTGAGGTCGGACACGTCGTCTCGGCTGGTGACGGCATCGCCCATGTCGAGGGCCTCCCCTCGGTCATGGCCAACGAGCTGGTGCGCTTCGAAGACGGCACCCTGGGCCTGGCCCAGAACCTTGACCGCCGCGAAATCGGCGTCGTCGTCCTCGGCGACTACTACGGCATCGAAGAGGGCCAGGAAGTCCACCGCACCGGTGAGATCCTTTCCGTCCCGGTCGGTGACAACTTCCTGGGTCGCGTCGTCGACCCGCTGGGTAACCCCATCGATGATCAGGGCGAGATCGTGCCCGAGGGCCGCCGCGCCCTCGAGCTCCAGGCCCCCACGGTCACGCAGCGCCAGTCGGTTGGCGAGCCGCTGCAGACCGGCCTGAAGGCCATCGACGCGATGATCCCGATCGGCCGTGGCCAGCGTCAGCTGATCATTGGCGACCGTCAGACCGGCAAGACCGCCATCGCGATCGACGCCATCCTGAACCAGAAGGCCAACTGGGCCTCGGGCGACGTCACCAAGCAGGTGCGTTGCGTGTACGTCGCGATCGGCCAGAAGGCCTCCACCATCGCTGCCGTGCGCCAGACGCTCGAGGAGAAGGGCGCCCTGGAGTACACGACGATCGTGGCCTCCCCGGCCTCCGACGCCGCGGGCTTCAAGTACCTGGCCCCCTACGCCGGTTCGGCCATCGGCCAGCACTGGATGTACGGCGGCAAGCACGTTCTGATCGTGTTTGATGACCTGTCCAAGCAGGCCGAGGCCTACCGCTCCGTGTCGCTGCTGCTGCGCCGTCCGCCGGGACGCGAGGCCTACCCGGGCGACGTCTTCTACCTGCACTCCCGCCTGCTCGAGAGGTGCGCCAAGCTCTCCGACGAGATGGGTGCTGGCTCCATGACGGGTCTGCCGATCATCGAGACGAAGGCCAACGACGTCTCGGCGTTCATCCCGACCAACGTCATCTCCATCACCGACGGCCAGATCTTCCTGCAGTCGGACCTCTTCAACGCCAACCAGCGTCCCGCCGTGGACGTGGGCGTGTCCGTCTCCCGCGTGGGTGGCGCCGCTCAGGTCAAGGCCATGAAGAAGGTCTCCGGCACGCTGAAGCTGTCGCTGGCTCAGTACCGCGACATGGCGGCCTTCGCCATGTTCGCCTCGGATCTGGATGCCGCCTCCAAGCAGCAGCTGACCCGTGGCGCGCGCCTGATGGAGCTGCTGAAGCAGGGCCAGTACCAGCCGTACCCGGTCGAGGACCAGGTCGTTTCGATCTGGGCCGGCACCAACGGCTACCTGGACGACGTTCCGGTCGAGGACGTTCTGCGCTTCGAGCGCGAGTTCATCGACGCCCTGCGTCGCCGCACCTCCGTGCTGACCACGATCGCCGAGACCGGCAAGCTTGAGGACGAGACGGTGGATGCCATGAAGGCCGCCATCGCCGAGTTCAAGGCCGGCTTCTTCGGTGAGGGCGATGACCACCTGGTCGCCGCCGGTCACGAGGAGCACGCTGCTCTCTCGGCCGAAGAGGTCGAGCAGGAGCAGATCGTCACTCAGAAGCGCTGACCGCTTCCCGTGAGGGCGGGCGGGGGGTCCCCCCCCCCCCCACCCCGGAAGCGGGGAGCGCGTCGGAGTGGAGCAAGGCGACAGGTAGACCACATAGGGCGCGAGAGCAGCGGGCGACGCGGGGCCGGCGGCGGCCCGGGGGGAAAAGCCCGC
>JALAHE010000136.1 GCA_022712075.1 Galactobacter sp. | reverse complement strand
TCGCGGGCGCACTCTCGCCGGCGTCGTCGGCGTGTTCGGTGCCACGCACGGACCCCGTGGCAGCATCACGGTCCACCAGTCCCTCGACACCAGACCACGGACCCGCGCCGCGTCGGCTAGCTGCGAAGGTCGCCCCGCCCGCGGCGAGCGCGCCGGCCACGGAGCCCCATCCGATGATCCGGCGCCGTGCACGCGGCGGGATCTTGTCGTAGGCGGGCAGAGAGGTCAGTCCGGTGGCGACACCGAAGGCGAGGGAACGTGACAGGCGTGATCCGGGCTTCGTCATGTCTCGACGCTATCGGCAGTGCATACCCAGCCGCATCGACCCAGCGACGGATCATCGCTCATCCAAGGCGCTGACGTCCCGGCCGATGCCGGGCGAGGAGTGAAGCGCTCCACCGCCCAGCATGGCGAGCGCCTCCCCACCACTGAGCCTGATGCCCCCGACCGACGCCACCCGGCGCCGGAGCCACCGAGCGAAGCCCGGCATGCGAGCATGGAACCCGTGATCTCCCTGCGCCGTGCCACCCCAGACGACGTCCCCGCCGTCCTCACGCTCTTCGACGAGGCCATCGAGTGGTTCGTCTCGATCGGCAACACCGGGCAATGGGGCTCGCAACCCTGGTCCACGAGCGAGCGCCAGCAACGCCGCGTCGCGGAGATGCTGGCGTTGCCCGGCGCCTGGGTCGCCGTCAGCGACAAGGGCTCGGTCGTCGGCGCCCTCGTGGTCGGGGATGCCAGCGAGGACGTCCCTCCCGCCACCGAGCCCGAGCTCTACGTCCGGGTGCTGATCGGCTCTCGCTGCCCCGCCGCCAAGGGCGCCGGCCGTCGCCTCATGGGCCACGCCGACGACCTGGCGCGCGAAGCGGGGCTGAGCTACCTGCGCGTCGACTGCTACGCGGGCGGCACCGGCAAGCTCGTCGAATACTACGAGTCCTGCGGCTACACGCGGCTGAGCACCTTCACGGTGGAGGGCTGGCCCGGCCAGGTCCTTGAACGCAGGCTTCCCCTGACCGCGCAGCCCGAGGCCGGCGCGTGACGGCCTCCCGGCGCGAGCGCCTGACAACGCTCCCCGACGGCACCCTGACGCTCGCGCAGCTGTGGCCGGCCGAAAACGAGACCCCCGCCTGGGCCTGCATCGTGGGAGGCAAAACCTCGCCCGGCGCCATCACCAACGGCCACTTCTACCTGGGACCCATCGGCCGCCGACAGATGGGCCGTCTCGCCGACGCCGGCCTCTACGCCGCCACCGACGGCCCCTTCCAGGACGAGGTGGCGGCGGCCCAGGGCATCGGCTTCGCCAACCTCTCGCAGGTGCCGCGCAGCAAGGACGACCCCGAGACGCTGACGCTCATGCGGGAACACTCCCCCGCCGTCGAAGCGGAACTGGCCAGGCGCGACGTCGAGCTGGTGATCTCCATGTGGCGCCATGGCGCCCGGGAACTCTCCGGCAGCGAGGGACGGCCGGGCTTCCACCCGAACGGCACCTCCTGGGGCGCCGAGCTCTTCCGCATGCCCAGCCCCTACGCCCGGGCCATCGAGGCGGTCGTGATCATGGACGAGCTGCGCGACTTCCTTGAGCACAACCGCCTCGGGGCCCACCGCTAGGCGCTATTTCTTGGCGCCGTCCACGTTGATCATGGGCGTCGTCTTGCCGTCGGTGATGATCAGCTGACCCTTCTCGGCCGCGATCTTGAGGGCCTCGATGTACTGCTGCTGCAGCACCTCGGGCGTCAGCGCCTTCGAACGCGCGGCGTTGGCCTTGGCCTCGCCCTCCGCCTCCACGAGCTTCTTCTTGGCCTCCTGCTCGGCCGTGACCGTGGCGGCCTTCGCCTCCTCGGCGCGCGTCTGCTCGGCCGTCAGGTTCTCGAAGCGCTGCATGATCTGCTCGGGGTAGCGAATGTCCTGCAGCGCCACCTGGATGCCGGTCACACCCCACTTCTCCCAACGCTTCTCCAACGCCTCCAGGATGTTCGCCGAAACCTCCTCGCGCTTCGAGAGCACCTCCACCGTGGTGTAACGGGACGGGACAGTGCGGACCATGGCGGCGATGTCCTGGTTGATCAGGCGCGTGCGGAACATGTCCTGCGTGCGGTACTCCTTGTAGATCGCCTCGACCATGTCCGGGCGCACCGCGTAGGTGACGGTGACGTCCATGGAGCCGCGCGTGCCGGCCTTGTCGTTGAAGGGGATCGAGCTCCCCGTGGTCCCGGAATCCGAATCGGAGAACTTGGCCACGTTGTTGCGGGTGTCGAAGGTGACGGTCTCCACCCACGGGGCCTTGATGCCGATGCCCGGCTCCACCTTGGACCCGACCAGCTCGCCCGTGAAGGAGCGCAGCGCCTTCGCCTCGCCCTCGTCCTGCGTGTACAGGAAGGAGGTGCCGAGCAGCACGAAGCCGAGGGCAGCCACGAGGCCGGCCCCGACCCCGGTCCACTTGGCCACCCGGGATGGCTTCCCGTCCTCGGCCCGCTTGGCCTTGGCGCGGGAGTACCCCACCGCTCCGATGGCGATCACGATCAAGATGAGGGAAAACACGAACTGGGCCATGCCGGTCCTTTCGAGCAAGCAACGAATGATGCAACTCACTCTAGGTTGGCCGCGCACGCCACCCGACACGGGGCCCGGAGCCGCCGCCACTCATGGGAGAATGGCAGGCATGGCTGAGATCACTCCGGGCACAGACACGCCCGCATCCTCCACCGTCCCCGACAAGCCGGCCCTCGAGGGCCTCGAGACCAAGCTCAACAAGCGTTGGCGCGAGGAAGGCACCTACGCCTTCGCCCCGCAGACCACGCGCGAGCAGGTCTACTCGATCGACACCCCGCCGCCGACCGCTTCCGGTTCGCTGCACGTCGGCCACGTCTTCTCCTACACGCAGACCGACGTGATCGCCCGCTTCCAGCGCATGCGCGGCAAGAACGTCTTCTACCCCATGGGTTGGGACGACAACGGCCTGCCGACCGAGCGCCGCGTCCAGAACTACTTCGGCGTCCGCTGCGACCCCACGTACAAGTACGTGGAGGGCTACCAGCCGCCGGAGAAGCCGGCCAAGAACCAGCGCGACTGGGACGTCGTCTCCCGCCAGAACTTCATCGATCTCTGCGAGCAGCTGGCCACCGAGGACGAGAAGGTCTTCGAGGATCTCTTCACGACCCTCGGCCTGTCCGTGGACTGGGACATCACGTACCGCACGATCGATGACCACTCCCGCGCCACGAGCCAGCGCGCCTTCCTGCGCGACTTCGCCAAGGGCGACGCCTACCTCTCCGAGGCCCCCACGATGTGGGACGTCACCTTCCGCACCGCCGTGGCTCAGGCCGAGCTGGAGGACCGGGACATGCCCGGCGCCTACCACCGCTACAACTTCACGGCCGAGGACGGCCGCGGCATCGAGATCATGACCACGCGCCCCGAGCTGCTGCCCGCGGCCGTGGCCCTCGTGGCCCACCCCGACGACGAGCGCTACCAGGGCCTCTTCGGCAAGAAGGTCACGAGCCCGCTCTTCGGCGTCGAGGTCGAGGTCAAGGCCCACCCGCTCGCCAAGCCTGACAAGGGCACCGGCATCGCCATGGTGTGTACCTTCGGCGACCTCACCGACGTCACGTGGTGGCGCGAGCTGCAGCTGCCCACGCGCGCCATCATGGGCCGCGACGGCCGCCTGGTCTCCGAGACCCCCGAGTGGATCACCACCGAGGCAGGCCGCGCCAACTACGAGCGCATCGCCGGCAAGACCGCGTTCTCCGCCAAGGAGGGCGTCGTCGCGATGCTGCGCGAAAACGAGCTGCTGATCGGCGAGCCCGAGAAGATCTCCCACCCGGTGAACTTCTACGAGAAGGGCGACAAGCCCCTCGAGATCGTCACGTCCCGCCAGTGGTACATCCGCAACGGCGGCCGCGACGTGGAGCGCCGCGAGGAGCTCATCCAGCGCGGCCGCGAGCTGGAGTGGCACCCCAGCCACATGCGCTCGCGCTACGAGAACTGGGTCGAGGGCCTCAACGGCGACTGGCTCGTCTCCCGCCAGCGCTTCTTCGGCGTGCCGATCCCGGTCTGGTACCCGCTGGACGCCGAGGGCAACCCCGACTACGAGCACCCGATCGTCCCCGACGAGGCGCAGCTGCCGGTCGACCCGGCCGCGCAGACCCCGGCCGGCTACGAGGAGTCCCAGCGCGGCATCGCCGGCGGCTTCATCGGCGACCCGGACGTCCTGGACACCTGGGCCACCTCCTCGCTTACCCCGCAGATCGTGGGCGGCTGGGGCGTGGACGAGGAGCGTTTCCGCAACGTCTTCCCGTTCGACCTGCGCCCGCAGGGCCACGACATCATCCGAACCTGGCTCTTCTCCACCATCGTGCGCGCCAACTCCCTCGAGGGCGAGACCCCGTGGAAGCACGCTGCGCTCTCCGGCTGGATCCTGGATCCGGACCGCAAGAAGATGTCGAAGTCCAAGGGCAACGTCGTGGTCCCGACCGACATCCTCGAGCAGTTCGGCGCCGACGCCGTGCGCTACTGGGCTGCCTCCGCCAAGCTCGGCGCCGACACCGCATACGAGATCGGCCAGATGAAGATCGGTCGCCGCCTGGCGATCAAGGTCCTCAACGCCTCCAAGTTCGCGCTCGGCATGGGTGTCTCCGCGGCCGATGTTGTCACCGACGACACCTGCGTCATCACGAACGAGCTTGACCGCTCGCTCCTGGCCCGCCTCGCCGCGGTCATCGAGCAGGCCACCCGCGCGTTCGAGAACTACGAGTACGCCCGCGCGCTGAACCTGACCGAGTCGTTCTTCTGGTCGTTCACCGACGACTACGTGGAGCTCATCAAGGACCGCGCCTACGGCGGCGTCTCCCCCGAGGAGACCGCCTCCGTGCGCGCCACGCTGGCCACCACGCTCGACGCCGTGCTGCGCCTGCTCGCCCCCTTCCAGCCGTTCGCGACCGACGAGGTCTGGGGCTGGTGGCGCGAGGGTTCAGTGCACCGCGCGGCCTGGCCCGAGGCGTCCACCCTCAGCGCTGGCCTCGAGGGCGCCGACCGCGAGGTCCTGCCGACCGTCGGAGTGGCCCTCGCGGGCCTGCGCAAGGCCAAGTCCGAGGCCAAGGTCAAGCAGCGCACCGCCGTGCTCGCCGCGACCATCACGGCCCCGGCCGAGCAGATTGCCCGCCTGCAGGGCGGCCTCGGCGACCTGAAGGCCGCGACGGCGGCCGCCGAGCTCACGCTCGTCACGGGCGGCGAGGAGCTGCTCGTCTCCGATGTGGAGCTGGAGGCCCCCGAGGAGGCCTGAGCCGCAAGAGAAGCGCCCCCCCCCGGGGGGGGGGCCCCCCCCGCCGGGGGGCGGCTCCTCGGCCGGGGGGCCGTAAGGGGGCCCGGATCCCCTCCCTCGGCCGGGGGCGTTGGGTCCTCGGTGCGCGAGCGCTTGAGCTCGAAGAAGTGAGGGTAGTTGCCGAGGGTGACGGCGGCGTCGAAGATCTCGCCGGCCAGCTCGCCGCGCGGCACGCGCGTGATGACGGGGCCGAAGAAGCCAACGCCGTTGAGGGCGACCACGGGGGTGCCCACATCGGAGCCCACGAGGTCCTGGGCGGCCTTGGTGCTCTCGCGCAGCGACTGGTCGTACTCGTCCGAGTCCCAGGCCGTGATGAGCTCGGCGTTCAGTCCCAGCTCGGCCAGCGCCTCGGCGACGGCCTCCTTGCGGCTCTCCTCGCTGCCGTTGCGCGCATCGTTGTGGAAGCGCGTGCCGATGGCGGTGTAGAGGTCGCCGAGGACGCCCTCCCCCACCTGTGCGGCGGCGGCGGCGACCACGCGGATGGCACCCCAGGTGCCGTCGATGTGCTTGCGGTAGCCGGGATCGAGGTCGCGCCCCTCGTTGACGACACCGAGCGAGATGAGGTGCCAGACGATCTCGATGTCTCGGACCTGCTCGACCTCCTTGATCCAGCGCGAGGTGCACCAGGCGAACGGACAGGCGGGGTCGAACCAGAAGTCGACGGTGTTCTTGCTCAAGGCACTGCTCCTTTAGCGGCGGGAAAAGCACTCGCCCCCATCCTTTCACCTTCGTGAGCGGATGGGGGCGAGTCTGCAGTGCTGTGAGTCGAAACCTGACGCCGGACTACGCGGACTTGGGGCGGCGCATCTCCTGGCGCAGCACCAACTCGGGGGCAGCACGGTTCAGGACGGTGTCCTGCGTGACGATGACCTCCGCGAGATCGTCGCGGCTCGGCACCTCGAACATGATCGCGCCGAGGGTCTCCTCGAGGATGGAGCGCAGGCCGCGGGCACCCGTGCCGCGCTCGAGGGCCAGGTCGGCGATGGACTCGAGGGCCGGCAGCTCGAAGGTGAGCTTCACGCCATCCAGCAGGAACATCTTCTGGTACTGCTTGATGAGCGCGTTCTTGGGCTCCGTCAGGATGCTGATGAGCGCCGCGCGGTCCAGGTTCTCCACGGCCGTGATGACGGGCAGACGGCCGATGAACTCGGGGATCAGGCCGAACTTCAGGAGGTCCTCTGGCTGCACGTCGGCGTAGGAGACCTCGGCGGACTTCAGGTGCTCAAGCGGGGCGCCGAAGCCGATGCCCTTCTTGCCGGCGCGGCCGGCGATGATGTCGTCGAGCCCGGCGAAGGCGCCGGCCACGATGAAGAGCACATTGGTGGTGTCGATCTGGATGAACTCCTGGTGCGGGTGCTTGCGCCCGCCCTGCGGCGGCACCGAGGCGACGGTGCCCTCGAGGATCTTCAGGAGCGCCTGCTGCACGCCCTCGCCCGAGACGTCGCGAGTGATGGAGGGGTTCTCGCTCTTGCGCGAGATCTTGTCGATCTCGTCGATGTAGATGATGCCCTGCTCGGCGCGCTTGACGTCGAAGTCGGCGGCCTGGATGAGCTTGAGGAGAATGTTCTCCACGTCCTCGCCCACGTAGCCGGCCTCGGTCAGGCTCGTGGCGTCGGCGACGGCGAAGGGGACGTTGAGGCGCTTGGCGAGGGTCTGGGCCAGGTACGTCTTGCCGGAGCCCGTAGGGCCGATCAGCATGATGTTGGACTTGGCGACCTCGACCTCGTCCAGCTCGCGGTGTTCAAGGGCGCCCTGACTCGAGGAGCCGGCTCCGTTGATCCGCTTGTAGTGGTTGTACACGGCCACGGAGAGGGCGCGCTTGGCGGCCTCCTGCCCCACCACGAACTCCTGCAGGTGATCGAAAATCTCGGAGGGGCGAGGCAGCTCGAACTCGGGCTCCTCGGAGACCTCGACGGCCTCCTCCTCGATGATCTCGTTGCAGACCTCGATGCACTCGGTGCAGATGTACACGCCGGGACCGGCGATCAATCGGCGCACCTGCTTCTGGCTTTTGCCGCAGAAGGAGCACTTCAACAGGTCGGAACTCTCGCTCATCGCTGCCTTCTTCGTGTCGGGGTGGACGCAGCTTCTGCGCCCGTCGATCCATGGTAGGCGTTATGCCCCACGGCATGAGGAAGGCGCGGCGTTGCCTTCGCATGAAGAAGGCAACGCCGCGCCCCGTGGTCCTTAGCGCGAGATGGCCGTGGGCTTCATCTTGCGCGGGGAAATGACCTCGTCGATCAGGCCGTAGGCCTTGGCGGCGTCGGCCGTCATAAACAGGTCACGCTCGATGTCCTTGTCGACGCGCTCAGGGTCCTGACCCGAGTGTCCGGCCAGCGTGTCGGAGAGCCAGGCGCGCATGCGCATGACCTCTTCGGCCTGGATCTGCAGGTCCGTGGCCGTGCCACGCTCGCCGCCGCCCAGGGCGGGCTGGTGGATCAGGACGCGGGCGTTCGGCAGCGCGAGGCGCTTGCCGGGGGTGCCGGCGGCCAGCAGCACTGCGGCGGCCGAGGCGGCCTGGCCGAGGCAGACGGTCTGGATCTCGGGGCGCACGAACTGCATCGTGTCGTAGATTGCCGTCATGGCCGTGAACGAGCCGCCGGGCGAGTTGATGTACATGGTGATGTCGCGCTCCGGGTCCATGGACTCGAGCACGAGCAGCTGGGCCATGACGTCGTCGGCCGAGGCGTCATCCACCTGCGAGCCGAGGAAGACGATGCGGTCCTCGAAGAGCTTGGCGTAGGGGTCCTGGCGCTTGAAGCCGTAGGGGGTGCGCTCCTCGAACTGCGGGAGGATGTAGCGCGAGGTGGGAAGGTTCTCTGCCTTGCCGTTGAAGAACATGGTTTCTCCTGAAGAAGACTAAAGGTGTGGGGCTCGATGGGTGGCTCAGCGGCGCTCAGGCGCCGGCACCCACGCCTCCGCCGCCGGAAACGTTCTTGGAGCTCTGTGCGATGTGGTCGAAGAAGCCGTACTCCAGGCCCTCCGCCGCCGTGAACCAGTTATCGCGCTCGTTGTCCTTGAGGATCGTCTCGATGCTCTGGCCCGTCTGCGCAGCGGTGAGCTCGCTCATGACCTTCTTCATGTGAAGAATCAGTTCGGCCTGGATGCGGATGTCGGAGGCCGTGCCGCCGATGCCGCCGGAGGGCTGGTGCATGAGGATGCGGGCGTTCGGGGTGGCGTAGCGCTTGCCCGGCGTGCCCGAGGAGAGCAGGAACTGGCCCATCGAGGCAGCCAGGCCCGTTGCCACCGTGACGACGTCGTTCGGGATGAACTGCATCGTGTCGTAGATGGCCATGCCGGCGGTGATGGAGCCGCCGGGCGAGTTGATGTACAGGAAGATGTCCTTCTCGGGATCCTCCGCCGACAGCAACAGGAGCTGGGAGCAGATCGCATTGGCGATGCCGTCCTCCACCTCGGAGCCGAGCCAAACGATCCGCTCCTTGAGGAGTCGGTTGTAGATGTAGTCCTCGCGCGCGGCCGGGTCCACCGAGCTCATGCGGGGGGTGGCGTCGTTGGTCATCTTCGATTCCCTCTCAACGTGTCCGGGGGCGCTGCGCACAACGCGCCCGGTGATGATCTGCTGGCTCGACCCTACCCAGCCGTGCGCGCTCCGGCAGGGTGTGGCGGGCCCGTTTCGCTGTAGGCGCACGGTGCGCACGCGGTGGCCGGCGCACGACGACGCCCGCTCCAGAGACGCAAGGACCCCTCCACCCAAGGGTGGAGGGGTCCTTCAGCTAGCGTGCGCGGGCCACGAGGGTCCGCGACCGGCTCACTCGGCCTCGGGGGCGTCCTCGCCGGCGGGCTTCACGAAGGCCTCGAGGTCAACGGCCTTGCCGTTGGAATCCTTGACCTTGGCCAGCTCCAGCACCTTGGCGAGGGCCTTGCGGCGGCGAACCTCGCCGACCATCATCGGGACCTGGCCTGCGCCGTCGAGCATCTGCGCGAACTGGTTCGGGTCCATGCCGTACTGCTGAGCCGACTGGATCAGGTACTCGATCAGCTCGCCCTGCTCCACCTCGATCTCTTCCTTCTCGGCCACGGCGTCGAGAACGATTTCGTTGCGGAAGGCCTTCTCGGTGTTGGCCTTGATCTCGGCGCGGTGCTCGTCCGTGTCGTGATCGTCGGCCTGGTTGGCGCCGGAGAAGTGCTGCTCAACCTGCTCGTCCAGGACGGAGGCGGGGACCGGGACCTCAACGAGGCCGACCAGCTGCTCCAGGACCTTGTCGCGGGCCTCGATGCCCTGCTCCACGAGGACGTCCTCGGCGGCCTTGGCCACGAGGGACTCGCGAAGTTCGGCGATCGTGTCGAACTCGGAGGCCAGCTGGGCGAAGTCGTCGTCGGCCTCGGGGAGCTCGCGCTCCTTGACGGCGGTCAGGGCGACCTTGACCTGAGCCTTCTCGCCGGCGTGCTCGCCGCCGGCCAGGGTGGTCTCGAAGGTGGCGTCCTCGTCGGCGGACAGGCCGGTGAGGGCCTCGTCCAGGCCCTCAAGCATGGAGCCGGAGCCGATCAGGTAGGACAGGCCAGTGGCCTCGTCGATGGTCTCGCCATCGATCGTGGCGACAAGGTCGATGGTGGTGTAGTCGCCATCGGCGGCGGGGCGCTCGACGGCCTTCAGCGTCCCGAAGCGGCCGCGCAGCTCGTCGAGGGCCTTCTCGACCTCGGCGTCGCCGGCCTCGCGGGCCTCAACCTCGACCTCGAGGCCCGAGTACTCGGGGAGCTCGATCTCGGGGCGGACATCAACCTCGATGTCGAAGACCAGATCGGCGTCCAGGGCGGCCTCGTCGATGCCGGGGGCCTGCTGGACCTCAACCTCGGGGCGGGCCAGCGGGACCACGGAGGCCTCGTTGACGGCGTCGCGGTAGAAGTTATCCAGCGAGTTGTTGATGGCGGTCTCGATGACGTAGCCGCGGCCGACGCGCTGGTCGACGAGGCGGGACGGAACCTTGCCCTTGCGGAAGCCCGGGACCTGGATCTGCGACGCAATCTCCTTGTAGGCGGCGTCGATGGCCGGCTTCAGCTCCGCGAACGGGACCTCGATGTGCATCTTGACCCGGGTGGGGGAGAGATTCTCGACGGCGCTCTTCACTGCGTGCAGCTCCTGACATGTGTGTTGGCCGGACCCGCCGTCTGCGGGTCCGGGTAACGGATCTTCGTCGGGACGACAGGATTTGAACCTGCGACCTCGCGCTCCCAAAGCGCGCGCTCTACCAAGCTGAGCTACACCCCGATGATGCGGGATCCAGTTTACGCACACCGGAGGCCCGGCCCCGAATCGTGGGACCCATCGACGCGTGGAGTCGATCCTCCTGCCGCACCCCCGACCCCTTTCCATCACACCACAAAAGGAAAAGACCTCCGGATCAATACCGGAGGTCTTTTCCTTTTAACTTGGAGGGGTAGACGGGAATCGAACCCGCGTAATTAGTTTGGAAGACTAAGGCTCTACCATTGAGCTACTACCCCGAACGGCTCAAACCGTACGGTCCGAGCCTACCGGCGAGGGCTTCATCGCCGCAAATCGAAACTAGTCGATAATCTCGCCCGTGGTCTCGTAGGCAGCGATCTTGCCGATGCGGCGGGCGTGGCGCTCGTCGCCCGAGAAGGGCTCGGCGAGAAACAGACGCACGAGCTCCGTGGCCTCCTCCACGCTGTGCTGGCGGCCGCCCAGCGCCACGACGTTGGCGTCGTTGTGCTCGCGGGCGAGCTTGGCGGTGTCGGCGTTCCACGCCAGAGCCGCGCGCACGCCCTCGACCTTGTTGGCAGCGATCTGCTCGCCGTTGCCCGAGCCACCCAGCACAATGCCGAGCGCCTGCACGCCGGCGCGCTGATCGGCGACGACCGCCTGGGCCGCGCGCAGGCAGAACGCCGGGTAGTCGTCCAGCGGGTCATAGGAGGTCGGTCCGTGATCGATGACCTCGTGGCCGTCGGCGCCAAGCACCTCGATCAGGTGGTGGCTCAGCTCGAGGCCTGCGTGGTCGGTGGCGATGTGAATGCGCATGCGGGGGTCTTCCTCCTGGCCCTTCGGGCCGTTTTCCTGCTGTCTCTTCCAAGAATATGGGCCAAACTGGACGCAAAAGTGCGAAGATCGTTCCAAGACTGTCAAACAGTTCTTTCAGAACAGCCTCGAAAGAAGGACATCACGTGCCGGGCTTGAACCTCACCCGTGCCGAAGCGCAGGAGCGCGCCGGCCTCATCTCCACCGAGTCCTACGATGTGCGCCTGGACCTGACCGATCCGGGCACCACCTTCCGCTCGGTGAGCACCGTGACCTTCTCTGCCACTGCAGGGGCCACCAGCTTCATCGACGCCGTCACCCGCGAGGTGCACTCCGTGGTGCTCAACGGCGTCGCGCTGGATCCGGCCGAGGTGGCCGACGGCGTGCGCATCGCCCTGCCCGCGCTCGCGGAGCGCAACGTCCTGACGGTCGACGCCACGATGGACTACTCCAGCACGGGCGAGGGCCTGCACCGCTTCGTCGACCCGGCCGATGACGAGGTGTACCTCTACACGCAGTTCGAGGTGCCCGACTCTCGCCGCATGTTCGCGGTCTTCGAGCAGCCCGACCTCAAGGCGACGTTCGCCTTCACGGTCACCGCTCCCGCGCATTGGGACGTCATCTCGAATCAGCCCACGCCGGAGCCGGCGCCGGCCGCCGAGGGCACGGCCACGTGGACCTTCTCCCCCACCCCGGTGCTCTCGTCCTACGTCACGGCCCTCGTGGCCGGCCCGTACGCCTCGACCCACTCCTCGGTGACGAGCGCCGACGGCCGCGAAGTCTCCCTTGGCGCCTACGCCCGCAAGTCGCTCTTCGAGCACCTAGACGCCGAGAACATCTTTGAGGTCACCCGCCAGGGCTTCGAGGTCTTCGAGAAGGACTTCGGGGTCGCCTACCCCTTCGAGAAGTACGACCAGCTCTTTGTTCCCGAGTTCAACGCCGGCGCCATGGAGAACGCCGGCTGCGTGACCATCCTCGAGGACTACGTTTTCCGTTCCAAGGTGCCTGCGGCGCTCGTCGAGCGCCGCGCCATCACCGTGCTGCACGAGCTGGCCCACATGTGGTTCGGCGACCTCGTGACCATGAAGTGGTGGAACGACCTGTGGCTCAACGAGTCCTTCGCCGAGTTCATGTCCACGCACGCCGCCGCCGTGAACACGCAGTACAGGGACTCCGCGTGGACCACCTTCTCCTCGCTCGAGAAGTCCTGGGCCTACGACCAGGACCAGCTGCCCTCGACCCACCCCATCAAGGCCGACATCCGCGACCTCGAGGACGTGCAGGTCAACTTCGACGGCATCACCTACGCCAAGGGCGCCTCGGTGCTGCGCCAGCTCGTGGCCTGGGTCGGCCAGGACGAGTTCATGGCCGGCGTGCGCGAATACTTCAAGAAGCACGCCTTCTCCAACACCGAGCTCTCCGACCTGCTCGTTGAGCTCGAGGCCTCGAGCGGCCGCGACCTCTCCGAGTGGTCCCGCCAGTGGCTCGAGACGGCCGGTGTGAACACGCTGCGCCCCGAGCTCACGGTGGACGCCGACGACGTCATCACCTCCTTCGCGATTCTGCAGACCACCCCGGAGCAGCACCCCACGCTGCGCGCGCAGCGCCTCCGCGTTGGCCTGCACGACGTCGTGGACGGCAAGCTCGTGCGCCGCGAGGTCGTGGAGCTCGACGTCGACGGCGCCCGCACCGAGGTGCCCGAGCTCGTTGGCAAGCGCCGCGGCGACCTCGTCCTCGTCAACGACGGCGACCTGGGTTACGCCAAGCTTCGCCTGGATCCGCGCAGCCTGCGCACCGCGATCGATTACCTCTCCACTGCCACCGATTCGCTCGTCCGAGCCCTCCTCTGGGGTGCGGTGTGGGATGCGACGCGCGATGGTGAGATCGCCGCCCGCGACTACGTCGAGCTTGTGCTGAACAACATCGGCCCCGAGCAGGACTCCACCACCATCAAGGTGCAGCTGGCCCAGCTGCGCACGGCGCTCGGCCGCTACGTCGCCCCGGAGTTCGCCGAGGCCACCGCCGTCGACGCCACCGATCGCTTGTGGGCCCTGGCCCAGGCGGCCGAGCCCGGCTCCGATTCGCAGTTCATGCTTGTCATGACGTTCTCGGCCCTCGCCAGCACCGAGGGGCAGCTCGCCACCGTGGCCTCCCTGCGCTCGGGTGAGATCGCCCTCGAGGGCCTGGAGATCGACACCGATCTCAACTGGGAGCTCCTCACCTCGCTCGTGGCCGGCGGCACCGCCGGCGAGGCCGAGATCGCCTCCGCCCTGGCCGCCGACCGTTCGGCCTCGGGCGAGCTCGCCGCCGCCCTCGCGCGCGCCGCCGTGCCGACGGCGGAGGCCAAGGCCGCCGCGTGGAGCGCCCTGGTTGAGTCGCAGGAGCTCTCCAACACCTTCCAGCGCAAGGTGATCGCCGGCTTCCAGCGCACGCACGACAAGGCCCTGCTCGCCCCCTACGTGGCGCCGTACTTCGCCGCGGTGGAGGGGGTCTGGACCTCGCGCTCGTACGAGATGGCGCAGGCCATCGTCAACGGCCTCTACCCCGCGCGTCCCACCTCGCAGGCGACCCTCGAGGCGACCGATGCTGCACTGGCCGGCCTGGGCGATCGGATTCCGGCGCTCACGCGCCTCCTCTCGGAGGCCCGCGACGGCATGGCCCGCGCGCTTAACGCGCAGAAGGCCGACGCCGCGCGATGAGTGAGAGCGCGCGCCGCGGCCCGTCCCACATCTTCACGGCCCGGGTGGACTGGGACGGGCCCGGGGCGCGCCCCACCACCGAGGTACGCCGCTTCTCGCGTGCCGCCACGGCCTCGGCCGGCCCCGAGGTTCCGGCCCTCCGGGTCTCGGCCGCCCGCACCTTTTTCGGCGATCGGGACGCCTTCAACCCCGAGACCCTGCTCCTGAGCGCGCTCGCGCAGTGTCATCTGCTCGCCTTCCTCCGCCTCGCCGGCCTGGCCGGATACGAGGTCACCGAGGCCTGCGTGGAGGTCGAGGGCGAGCTGGAACTCGGGCCGGGAGACGCGGGGCGCTTCGTCTCGGCGGCCCTTTCCCCGCGCACCCGGCTGCTCGACATGGAAGGGCGGGTCGTTGGTCAAGAGGGCGTGCGCCGCCTGCACGAGCGGGCCCACGAGCAGTGCTTCATCGCCAATTCGCTCAACTTTGCGCTCAGCGTGAAGCCGGACACGGGCGGCAACCAGGGCGAGCCGACTGCGGGAGAATAGGGACCATGAGCTCCCCCACGCCCGAATCGAAGCCGACACTGCCGGAGGCGGCAGCGCCCCTCGGCGCCTCCCTCGAGGTGCGCTCGGTGGGTGCCGGCGCCCGGGTGCAGATCCCCGTGGTGCCCACCGCCGCCAAGGTTCCGGCCGAGCCTGCCCAAGCCGCGGCGGGCGCCGCAGACGGCGCCGCCCAGGAGTCCGAGCCGCAGGAGCGCCTCGACCCCGCCTCGGTCTACGTCCAGGCGGGCGGCGAGGAGACCTTCCGCGCCCTCGTCGCCGCGTTCTACCGCGGCATCGCCGATGACTCGCTCTTGCGACCCATGTATCCCGAAGAGGATCTGGGCCCCGCCGAGGAGCGCATGCGGCTCTTCCTCATCCAGTACTTCGGTGGGCCGACCACATACTCGCAGCGCCGCGGTCACCCGCGCCTGCGCATGCGCCACTTCCCGTTTGCCGTCAATCAGGCGGCCAGGGAGGCCTGGCTCACGCACATGCGCGCCGCCCTCGACGAGGTGGCGTTGCCCCCGATGCTCGACGGCATCATGTGGGACTACTTCGAGCGCGCCGCCACGGCGATGATCAACACCCCGGGCTAGGCCCGCCGGCCCGGCTCAGCTGCCGGCGCGCCACAGGAGGGTTCCGCCCCCGGCGGAGAGCCGTTCCCACGCCCCGGAGGTGAAGCGCGCCGAGCGCGCACCCTCCCGCAAGAAGCCGTAGGCGTGGGCCAGGAAGGCCGCCCCGGCGAGCACCCCGTGCCCCAGCTCGGGCGCCGCTCGCCCCCACGCGGCATCGCGGGCCGCGAACACGAGCGGCTGCCCCGGATCGGTGGGCAGGGACTCTTGGACCTCGTTGGCGACGCCGCGCGCGGCGGCCGCCCACGCGTCGTCGTGCACCGGGGCAATTGACTCCCAGCGCACGGCGAGCGGAAGCGTCGCCGTCCACGGCGCGTTGGGGCGCGACGGCGGGACGTCAAGGACCAGCGGACCCTCGCCTTCGCGCGCCAACCGGGCCAGGCGATCGCGCAGCTCGGCGATCGGCACCACGACGTCGAGCTCGGCCGGGGTTGCGAGGCGCACGCCACGCTGGCCGATGATCGTGGGCGTGGTGGCACCGAGCATGAGCGGGAACGTCCCGGCGACGTGCAGGGCAAGGACGTTGCCGCGGGCCACCCGCCGGCAGACCCCGTCGCGCACCGAGGCTGACCGCACCAGGAAACGAGCGAGGTCGGCGACATCGGCGGGATCGGGCAGGATCAGGGGGGCTTCGACGGGGCTCACTCCCCCAGTCTTTCACGCTCGATACACTGGGCGTGGGCGGCCGTTGCAGGCCGCGCACGCACCACCAGCTATTGCCCCTGAGGAGTGTCATGACGTCCACCACGCAGCTCTTGCGCGGTCTGCTCGATCTCGATTCGGTGGGCGCGCGAACCACCGAGGACATCTACGTTGGCCACACTCCCTCGCTCGGCCCCAAGCGGGTCTTCGGCGGGCAGGTGCTGGCCCAGTCGGTCGTGGCGGCCGCGCGCACCGTGGACGAGGACCGACCGATCCACTCGCTGCACGGATACTTCCTGCGCCCGGGCGATCCCGACACCCCCATCACGTACGGCGTGGAACGCCTGCGCGACGGCCGATCCTTCTCGGCCCGCCGCGTCCACGCATACCAGGACGGCGCCCCGATCCTGTCCATGATCGCGAGCTTCGAGCTGCCCGGCGAGGGCATCAACTTCCAGGACGAGATGCCGGAGAACGTGCCGGACCCCGAGTCGCTGCCGTCCGCGGCGGAGGAGCTCGGCGGCATCGATCACCCGATGGCGCGCATGTGGGCCGAGCACCGTCCCTTCGACATGCGCTACCCCGATGGATCGCTGTACCTGAGCTCGCCCGCCCACCCCGAGCGCAACCTGGTCTGGATGAAGACGAAGGAGCCCTTCGGCGACAACCCGCTGGAGCACCAGGCCGCACTCGCCTACGGCAGCGACTTCACGCTCATTGAGACGGCGCTGCGCCGCGCCGGCACCAATTGGCTGACCTCCGGCTCCTCGATCGCGAGCCTCGACCACGCGATGTGGTGGCACCGCCCAGCTCGCGTCGACGAGTGGCTACTGTTTGTCCAGCACGCCACGAGTGCCCAGGGGGCCCGCGCGCTCATCAAGGCGTCGGTCTTCGACCGCGAGGGCCAGCTCGTGGCCACCGTTCTGCAGGAGGGCATGATCCGACCGCCGCGCCAGCGCTGAACCCGCCGCCAAACGCCACGAGGGCCCCGCACCGATTCGGTGCGGGGCCCTCGCGCTAGCGGCTGCTGCGCAGCTCGCCCGATCAGTCGCGGGTGAGGCGGCGGTGCGTGACGCGGTGCGGCTTCGCGGCGTCGGCGCCCAGGCGATCGACCTTGTTCTTCTCGTAGGACTCGAAGTTGCCCTCGAACCAGTACCACTGCGAGGGATCCTCGTCCGTGCCCTCGTAGGCAAGGATGTGGGTGGCGATGCGGTCGAGGAACCAACGGTCGTGGGAGATGACCACGGCGCAGCCGGGGAACTCGAGCAGGGCGTTCTCCAGGCTGGAGAGCGTCTCGACGTCGAGGTCGTTGGTGGGCTCATCGAGCATGAGTACGTTGCCGCCCTGCTTGAGCGTCAGCGCCAGGTTGAGGCGGTTGCGCTCACCGCCGGAGAGCACGCCGGCCTTCTTCTGCTGGTCCGGGCCCTTGAAGCCGAACGCGGAGACGTAGGCGCGCGAGGGCATCTCGACGTTGCCGACGTTGATGTAGTCGAGGCCGTTGGAGACGACCTCCCACACGTTCTTCTCCGGGTCGATGCCGCCGCGATTCTGGTCGACGTAGGAGATCTTGACGGTGTCGCCGATCTTCAGGCTGCCGCCGTCCAGCGGCTCGAGGCCGACGATCGTCTTGAACAGCGTGGACTTACCCACACCGTTCGGGCCGATGACGCCCACGATGCCGTTGCGCGGCAGCGAGAAGCTCAGGCCGTCGATCAGCGTGCGGCCGTCGAAGCCCTTGTTGAGATCCTTGGCCTCCAGCACGAGGTTGCCCAGGCGCGGTCCCGGCGGGATCTGGATCTCTTCGAAGTCGAGCTTGCGCGTCTTCTCGGCCTCGGCTGCCATCTCCTCGTAGCGGGCCAGACGAGCCTTGGACTTGGTCTGGCGGCCCTTGGCGTTCGAGCGAACCCACTCGAGCTCCTCGGAGAGGCGCTTTGCAAGCTTCTGGTCCTTCTTGCCCTGCACCTCGAGGCGCTCGCGCTTCTTCTCCAGGTAGGTGGAGTAGTTGCCCTCGTAAGGGATCAGGCGTCCGCGGTCGACCTCGGCGATCCACTGGGCCACGTGGTCCAGGAAGTAGCGGGCGTGGGTCACGGCCAGCACGGCGCCGGGGTAGGACTGCAGGTGCTGCTCGAGCCACAGCACCGACTCGGCGTCGAGGTGGTTGGTGGGCTCATCGAGCAGCAGCAGGTCCGGCTTGGAGAGCAGCAGCTTGCAGAGGGCAACGCGGCGGCGCTCACCACCGGAGAGGTTGGTGACGTCGGCGTCTCCCGGGGGGCACTGGAGCGCGTCCATGGCCTGCTCCAGCTGGGAGTCGATGTCCCACGCGTCGGCGGCGTCGATCTCCGTCTGGAGCGCGCCCATCTCCTCGAGCAGTGCGTCGAAGTCGGCGTCGGGCTGCGTCATCTCCTCGGAGATCTCGTTGTAGCGCGTGAGCTTCTCGTAGATCTCGCCCACGCCCTCCTGGACGTTGCCAAGAACGGTCTTGGCCTCGTTCAGCGGCGGCTCCTGCAGCAGGATGCCCACGCTGTAACCGGGGCTCAGGCGCGCCTCGCCGTTGGACGGGGTGTCAAGGCCGGCCATGATCTTCAGGATGGTCGACTTACCGGCACCGTTCGGACCCACAACGCCAATCTTGGCGCCGGGGAAGAACGACATGCTCACGTCATCGAGAATCACCTTGTCGCCGACGGCCTTGCGGGCCTTCGTCATGGTGTAGATGAACTCCGCCATGCTCTCCACTCTTCGTGCTTGCGTGGGGCCAAGCCTGTGGCCGTGCCCGGGGGTGGTGCGGGGAGTCCCCCGCGCAGGATCCGCCGCCCGGTGCCCTCCGTCCGGCCGCGCTTCGCCTGCCAGCACCGTGGGTGCACGAGGGAAAGAGGGGCGTGGACGGGGTACACGCTTCGGACGCGCGATCCCATCAACCCTCAGTCTATCCGCTCTGGCTAGCCTGCACGCGGGACCCGCCGCCCCGTGGGGGCCGGGGCGGCGGGAGTCTGCGCCGGGCGGCGCGATCGGCGCTCAGGCGGCGGCTCCCGCGATCTCGCCCGTCTCCCGATCCGCGCCGAAGTCGTCGGCATCCAGCGGCGGCTCGTCCTCCCCCGATCCGTCCTCGCTCGCGTACCCAGCCTCGGCGGAAGACGGGCCGGCGTACCCGGGCGCGAGCGACGCCGTCGCCCCGGTATCCGCCCCGTCC
>JALAHE010000135.1 GCA_022712075.1 Galactobacter sp. | reverse complement strand
TCCCAGCCCGCCGGAGGCGGGGTGGGACGCCCTGCGCGGTATCCCCGACGGCGACGACGTCTGGCAGGCGCTCGGCGACCGCCACCATTCGAAGCTGCGGCGCTACGTGCGCTCGCACCCGCTGACGATGGACCTGGCCGTGTGCGCCGGGTACGTGGTGCTCTCGCTGCTGACCCTCATCTTCTCCATCGCGCAGACCAATCCGTCCTGGCCGTGGGTTTTTGCCGTGATGGCGCTCATCGCCGGGGCCCTCTTCTTCCGGCGGCGCTTCCCCCTCGGGGTGCTCGTCATCGTCACGGTGCTGGAGCTCGGCTCCATGCTGTTGGCCCTGCCGCTGACCTCCATGGGCATCGGCCTGTGGTTTGCGCTGTACGCCGTGGCGCGGCAGTACGCGGCGGCGCGCGTGTACACCGTCGCCTTCATCGTTACGGTCCTTGAGGCCGTGTGCCTGCTCATTTGGTACGCGCGGACGGGCGAGTGGGATGCGCTGGCGGACGGCGCCGACCCGGCGGCGCTCGTGATTCTGCTGATCGTTCTGGTGGGCAGCTACGCCCTCGTCAACGCCCTCGTGGTGTTCTTCGGCGCTTGGGTGCGCAACCAGCGTCTCCACGAGGCCGAGCTGGAGGGCTGGGCCCGCCGCGCCCAGGACCTCGCCCGTGGCCGCGAGCGCAATCGCATCGCCGGCGAGATGCACGACATCGTTGCCCACTCGCTCTCCGTCATGATTGCGCTCTCCGACGGCGCGCGAAAGGTCGGGGCCAAGAACCCCGAGCGCGCGCTCTCCGTCATGGGGGACGTGTCGAAGACGGGCCGCACGGCGCTCGCCGACCTGCGCCGCAGCCTCGGCGTGCTGCGCGCGGAGGCGGACGACGCCCCGCTGGGGCCGGCCGGCGCCGGCGCCGACCTCGACGGGATGCTCGACGGCTTCCGCGCCACGGGCCTGCCGCTGCGCGTCGACCGCCAGGGCCTGCTCCCCGAGGATCCGGCCCTGCGGCTGAGCGCCGTGCGGATTGTGCAGGAGTCCCTGACGAACGCCTTGCGCTACGCCAAGGATCCGAGCGAGGTGCTCGTGTGGATGCGCGCCGACGAGCACGGGGTGCACCTGCGCGTGCGCGACGACGGCCGCCACGCGAGCCGCCGCCCGCGCTCGCAGGGCAGCGGCATCGGCCTCTCTGGCATGGTTGAGCGCGCCAGGCTCTTTGGCGGTTCCGTCACGGCGGGCCCGCTGGAGAGCGGCGGATGGGGCGTGGAGGCCTGGCTTCCGGCCCCGAACGGACAGGAATCGCGGGCCGCGCGCGGCCGGGAAGAGGAGTCATGAGCGAGAACACGATCCGGGTTGCCCTGGTGGACGATCAGCCGCTGCTGCGCACGGGCTTCGGCCTGATCCTCGACGCCGAGGACGACCTGGACGTGGTGGGCGAGGCCTCCGACGGCGCGGCGGCCGTGCAGCTCGTGGCGCGGGAGAAGCCGGACGTGGTGCTCATGGACGTGCGCATGCCCGTCATGGACGGGATCGAGGCCACGCGGCGGATCGTGGGCGAGTTCCCCGACACCCGAGTCATCATCCTGACGACCTTTGACCTCGACGAGTACGCCTTCAACGGGCTCACCGCCGGCGCCTCGGCGTTCCTGCTCAAGGACGTTGACCCGGAGGAGCTCGTGCGGGCCGTGCGGCTCGTGGCCAGCGGCGACGCCGTCGTGGCCCCGCGCGTGACCAAACGCCTCCTCGAGACCTACGTGCGCCCGGGCGGCGCGGCCCAGGCGGCGGCGACCGCCACGGCCGCCCTGCCCGTGGTGCCGCCGGAGGTGGCCCGCGGCCTGGCCGAGCTCACCCCGCGCGAGCGCGAGATCCTCGGCGCCATGGCCGCCGGGCGCTCGAACCAGGAGATCGCCACGGAGTTCTTCGTCTCCGAAGCGACCGTCAAGACTCATGTGCGCCGCGTGCTCGCCAAGCTGAACCTGCGCGATCGCGTGCAGGCCGTGGTGTTCGCCTACGAGTACGGGATCGTCACGCCCGGCGGCGAGGGCTGAGGCCCGGTTCCGGAACGCCCGACGGCGCCGTGCCCGCCTGAGGCGGGAACGGCGCCGTCGCGCATCCTGGGCAGGGAGCCCGCCGGCCTCAGACGGCCGGCTCGCCGATGCGCTCGAGCGCATCGATGACGAGGTCCCAGAAGCGCTCGGCGTCTAGATCGCGGCCTGCCCACGTGGGGCAGTCGGCGGGGGCGGGGGAGCGCAGGTCAACCACGGTCATGCCCGTCGTGAGGCGGCCCTGGGTCTCCACGTCGATGGGCGCGTTGACCGTGGTGACGAGGCTCGGATCGATGACGTAGGCCACGGCGCAGGGGTCGTGGACCGGCGGGGCGTCGAAGCCCTGGTTGTCCTCGTAGGCCTGCGTGAAGAAGTCCATGAGCTCGTCGACGAAGCGGGCCGGGCCCGTGCCGAGGGCCAGGACGCGATCGCGCACCGCGCGCGTCGCGAGCGCCTGGTGCGTGACGTCGAGGCCGATCATGACGACCTTCCACCCGGCGGAGAAGACGATGTGGGCCGCCTCGGGGTCGACCACGATGTTGAACTCGGCGACGGGGGACCAATTGCCCTCGTGCACGCCGCCACCCATGAGCACGACCTCCTTGACGCGCTCCACGATGCGCGGCTCCTTGCGGGCGGCGAGGGCGATGTTGGTCAGGGCGCCGGTGGGGACGAGCGTGACCGTGCCCGGTTCGTGGGCCATGACGGTGTCGATGATGAGGTCGACGCCGTGGCGGGGGTCAAGCTCAATGCTCGGCTCGGGCAGGACCGGGCCATCGAGGCCGGACTCGCCGTGCACGCCGTCGGCCACCTGGACCTCGCGCAGCAGCGGGCGGTCGGCCCCGGCGGCGAAGGGAACCCCCGTGATCCCGGCGACGCGGGCCACGGAGAGCGCGTTGCGCGTGACCTTCTCCAGCGTCTGGTTGCCGGCCACGGTGGTCACGGCGAGGAGGTCCACCTCGGGGTTGCCCCAGGCCAGGAGCAGGGCGACGGCGTCGTCGTGCCCGGGATCGCAATCGAGGATGATCTTGGCTGCCATGGTGCTCCTGGGTGGGTGGGCCTGCGGGCTCCCCAGTATCCCAGCGACGCCGACGCACAGGAAAAAGACGATCTGACGGTGTTATGTTTGTGGTGTGGGTCGCCAGGGGGAACGGCGGCCCGCGTCGAAGCCATCTAGGGGGAATCACCATGAACAAGCATCGCCTTCTGCCCGCCTGCGCTCTCCTCGCCGCTGCAGCGTTTGGCCTGAGCGCCTGCACGGGCGGCTCCACTCCAGCCGCGTCCTCGACCGGCGCCGCGCCGGCGTCCACGAGCCCCAGCGCGTCGAGTGCCGCGCCCAGCACCTCCGCCGAGGCGTCCACGAGCGCCAGCGCCACGGAGGCCACGGCCTCCACCCCGGCGAGCGAGACGTCCTCCTCCTCGGCGGGCACCGCGGCCGCCAGCAAGATCGAGGAGAAGAAGGCCTCGAGCGAGACGATCACCGACGAGGTGCTCGGCGACAAGATCAAGGTCACTGGCATCGCCAACGGCTTCCAGGGCACCGGCACGTGGGCCACGCCCCCGGGCGGCACCACCTACGTGGCGGTGAAGTACACGGTCACGGCCGGCACCAAGTACTACAACTCGACCTCGTGCTCGAACCTGCTCCTGAAGACGGACGCGGCGACGAGCAAGGCCACGAGCATCACCACGAGCGTCAAGGCCGACATGAGCGAGCAGAAGCTCACGCCCTTCGACTCCCCGGAGCCGGGCAAGACCGCCGAGGGCTACTGCGTCTACTACGTGAAGGCCCCCACCGACACGAACCTCACACTCGTCTACTACCGCCTGGGCCTCCAGGCGAGCGGGAAGACGTACCCGAAGGTCGAGGACGAGTACAAGATCAAGGTCGGCTAGCCCGTTCCGCGACGGGCCCAGCGCCCGTCGCGGTGCCGCTCGAGTCGCAGCTCCGCGCCCCGCCCCGCCGCCCGCGGGACGGGGCGCGGACTAGCATGAGGGGCATCCAGCACGCTTCACCAAAGAAGGTCCGCATGCCCGTCACCCCGGCAGCCCTGAACCACGCCGAGGACCTGGCCGACTTCGTCGCCGCGTCCCCCTCGAGCTACCACGCAGCCGAGGAGGTGGCCCGCCGGCTCGAGGCCGAGGGCTTCACCCGGCTGAGCGAGGACGAGGCCTGGCCCGCCCAGGCGGGCGGGCGTTTTGTGGTGGTGCGCGACGGCGCGGCGATCGCCTGGGCCGTGCCGGCGGCGGCCTCGGCCACGACGCCGGTCAACGTCTTCGGCGCCCACACCGACTCGCCCGGCTTCAAGCTCAAGCCCAAGCCCACCACGGGCGCGCAGGGCTGGCTGCAGGCCGGCGTGGAGGTCTACGGCGGCCCGCTGTTGAACTCCTGGCTTGATCGCGAGCTGACGCTCGCCGGCCGCCTGGTGCTCGACGACGGTTCCGTCGCCCTGGCCTCGACGGGTCCCCTCCTGCGCCTCCCGCAGCTGGCCATCCACCTGGACCGCGGCGCCAACGAGCACCTGGCCCTGGAGAAGCAGGCCCAGACGCAGCCCGTGTGGGGCCTCGGCACGCCCGCCGACGCCGATCTGCTCGGCGAGGTCGCCTCCGCCGCCGGCGTTGAGGCCTCCCGCATCCGCGGCTTCGACCTCGTCGTGGCCGACTCCGCGCGCGGCGCAGTGTTCGGGGCCGGCGACGTCTTCTTCGCCTCCGGCCGCCTCGACGATCTCGCGAGCGTGCATGCCGGCACCGTGGCGCTCGCCGCCGGCGCGTCAGCGGTCGTGGAGGGCGGCTCCTCCATCGCGCTGCTCGCCGCCTTCGACCACGAGGAGCTGGGCTCCGCCTCGCGCTCCGGCGCGGCCGGCCCGTTCCTCGAGGACGTGCTCGAGCGCGTCTACGCGCAGCTCGGCGCGGGGATCGAGGAGCGCTACCGCGCCTTCGCCGCCTCCTGGTGCCTCTCCTCGGATGTTGGCCACTCGGTGCACCCGAACTACGCTGGCAAGCACGACCCGAACGTGCGTCCGGTGCTCGGGTCCGGCCCGATTCTGAAGATCAACGCCAATCAGCGCTACTCCACCGACGCCGTTGGCGCCGCCGCGTGGGCCGGCTGGTGCGAGGCCGCGGGGATCGCGAGCCAGGAGTTCGTGTCGAACAACGACGTGCCGTGCGGCTCCACGATCGGCCCCATCACCGCCACGCGCCTTGGCCTGCGCACGGTGGACGTGGGCATCCCGATCCTCTCGATGCACTCGGCCCGCGAGCTGGCCGGCGTGTCCGATCTGCACGATCTTTCCCGCGTGGCCGGGGCGTTCTTCTCCGCCTGAGCGCGCGAGCGCGGCGGCGTGAAGGCCGGAAGGGGCGCGTCCCCTTCCGGCCTTTCGCGCGACGGGCGCGGGGCGGGCGTGGAATGGGCGTGGTGCTGGCGCGGCGCTGGCGGCTTCACGCCCCGCTCGGGCGCAGGCCACCTCGCGTTCACCCGGCTCTGATGCCCTAGGGGGCATGCCGAGCGCCCGTGACATCGTGATCGACCCAGCAGCGCCAGCGCCTCGCCGCTTTCTCCCCGAGGTGCAGGCCCTGCGCGCCCTCGCCGTTGGCCTCGTGGTGCTCTACCACCTGTATCCGGCCGCCGCGCCCGGCGGCTTCGTTGGCGTCGACGTCTTTTTTGTCATCTCGGGCTTCCTCATCACGGGACACCTGCTGCGCGAGGTCGAGAGCAACGGGCGCATCTCGCTGCCGCGCTTCTGGGCCGCCCGCGTGCGGCGCATCATGCCCGCCGCGCTCGTGACGATCGCTGCCGTGGTGCTCGCCGCGCCGCTCATCTGGCCCGTGACGCAGTGGGCCGACATCAGCAAGCAGGCGCTCGCGAGCGTGTTCAGCGTGCAGAACTGGGTGCTCGCCTTCGACTCGGTCGATTACCTCTCCAAGGACAACCAGCCCACCGCCCTGCAGCACTTCTGGTCGCTCGGGGTGGAGGAGCAGTTCTACGTGTTCTGGCCCTTCGTGGTGATGGTAGCCGCCGCCCTGGCCGGCTGGGCGGTGCGCCGGACCGCCCGGGTGAGCGGGCGCCGTCGTGCCCCCGCCACGCCGCGCGTGCGCGCGTGGGCCGTGCTCCTCTTCTCGGTGGTGCTGCTCGCCTCCCTCGCCTACTCCTTCGCTCTCGTGCTGGGCGCGGACCCCTCGGCCTACTTCGTCACGACCACCCGCGTGTGGGAGCTCGCGGCGGGCGGCCTGCTCGCCGCGCTCCTGCCGGCGAGCGGCTGGGCCGCGCCCGGGTGGCTGCGGCGCCTCGTGGCCCTCGCGGGGCTTGCCGTGCTCGTGTGGGTGGCCCTGCGCTACACGGCGCAGACGCCGTTCCCGGGGCCGGGTGCCGTGCTGCCCGTGATGGGGACGCTCGCGATCATCGCCGCGGGCCGGACCGCCGGCTGGGGCTCGTTGCACCCGATCACCGACTGGGCGCCGGTGCAGTGGGTCGGTAACGTCTCCTACTCGCTCTACCTGTGGCACTGGCCGGTCATCGTCGCGTTCACGCAGCTGGCCCTGCGCAAGCCGCGCTGGTGGGAGGCAGTGCTGCTCGGCGTGCTCGGCCTGGCCCTCGCGGCCGCGAGCTACTACCTCGTGGAGCGCCCGGCCAGGAACTGGCGCTTCACGGCCAGGCACACGTGGCGGGCGCTCGGGATCGGCGCGGCGGCCACGGCCCTCGTCGCCGCCGTGACCGTGGTGCCCGCCGTCCGCGCCGACGCCGTGGGCAAGGAGCAGGCGGCCGCCGCTGCCGCGCTCATCAAGGACCCGCCGCCCGGCTTCGGCGCGGCAGCGTGGGACGTGGCGCAGGGGCGCGCGTTCGTGGAGGGCAGCGTGGTGGTGCCGACCCCAGCGCGGGCCGGCTACGACCGCCGCAGCGACCCCGGATGCTTCGCCGAGGCCAAGGCGACCTCGACACCGCACTGCGAGTTCGGGGACAAGCGGGCCAAGCGGACCGTGGCGCTCGTGGGGGATTCGCACGCCGAGCAATGGCTCGATGTGCTCAACACGCTCACCGAGGAGAGCGGCACGCGGCTCGTGAGCTACGTCAAGAAGTCCTGCCCGTTCACGCCAGTGCCCCGCAAGCTCGAACGCGACGGCTACTCGGTCTGCACGAGCGCCAACGAGGCGACCATGGAGGCGCTCGAGCAGGATCCGCCGGACACCGTCATCGTGGCCTCCTGGACCGGCTCGAGCTTCGTCTCCGATCCGCGCCCCGGCTTCGCGAGCTACCTCGAGCGGCTGCAGAAGGCGGGTTCGCGCGTGGTGGTGCTGCGGGACACCCCGTGGCCTGCGCTGCGCGGCAACGCCAAGGCGCGTGACTGCGTGGCGGCCAACCCCGCGCGCCCCGAGGCGTGCTCCACGCCGAAGCCCAAGGCCCTGCACACCGACGGCCTCGCCGACGCCGCGGCCAAGCTCCCGGGGGTGAGCGTCGTCGACCTCACCGACCGCTTCTGCTCGGACAAGTCCTGCCCCGCCGTCATCGGCAATGTGCTCGTCTACCGGGACGCCAACCACGTGGGCGACACCTATCTGGGCACCCTCGCCGCCGACCTCGCGGGCCGGCTGCCGGCCGGGGTCCTGCGCCCCGCCAAGGGCTAGGCGCCGCCCCGTGCGGCGAGGCGGGGCACCCGCCCCGCCGCCCGACGTCGTGCACCTGAAAGGGAGAGTTTCCCTCACCGTGGCGCCGTGTCCACCTGTGGCCCGGGCCACGTGGAGGAGGGGTGGAGAGAGCCCTCGGGTGTGACGTAGACTAGTGGGGTTGCCTTGCGTCCGCGCCCACCTGGGTGAGGGGACGGAAGGCGACACGCAAAGAACCTCCTGGCGTGGAAAGACCGCGCCCGTTAAGTCCAAAGGAGGTGGGTTCACATGCGTGCCTACGAACTGATGGTGCTGATCGACCCCGAGGTCGATGAGCGCACCGTTGAGCCGACGCTCAACAAGTTCCTCGAGGTCGTCACCAACGAGGGTGGCTCCGTCGACAAGATCGACATCTGGGGCCGTCGTCGTCTGTCCTACGACATCAAGAAGAAGTCCGAGGCGATCTACGCCGTCGTCAACTTCACCGCCGAGCCGGCCACGTCCACCGAGCTGGACCGCCTGCTGACGCTGAACGAGGCGATCCTGCGCACCAAGATCATCCGCCCCGAGGATCAGCGCATCGCCTGAGGCGATGCAGTTTAAGACCAAGACACTAGGCAAGTAGGAGGCACCATGGCAGGCGATACCGTCATCACGGTCATCGGCAATCTCACGTCCGACCCCGAGCTGCGTTTCACGCCGTCCGGTTCGGCCGTTGCCAACTTCACGATCGCTTCCACTCCCCGTGCGTTCGATCGCCAGTCCAACGAGTGGAAGGACGGGGAAACCCTGTTCCTGCGCGCGTCGGTCTGGCGTGAGGCTGCGGAGAACGTTGCCGAGACGCTGACCAAGGGCACCCGTGTGATCGCCCAGGGTCGGCTGAAGTCGCGGTCTTACCAGACGAAGGAAGGCGAGAACCGCACTGTGATGGAGCTGGAGGTCGACGAGATCGGCCCCTCGCTCCGCTACGCCTCCGCGAAGGTCACCCGCACCACCCGTCAGGGCGGTAACGGCGGTGGCTTCGGCGGCGGCCAGCAGGGCGGTGGCCAGTCGAACGGCGGCTTCGGTGGGGGCAACTCCAACGGTGGCGGCAACGACTGGGGCGCCCCCGCTCAGCAGAACGACCCCTGGGGTCAGCCTGCCGGCGGCAACAACGGTGGCGGCTGGGGCCAGGTCCCCGGCTCCAACGAGCCTCCCTTCTGATCTACCCACACAATCACCATCCCGCGGAACACGATCCGCGGGCTCCGCTTCAACGAAGGAGCTCCACGATGGCTAAGGCTGAAATCCGCAAGCCGAAACCGAAGTCCAATCCCCTGAAGGCCGCCGACGTCAAGGTCATTGACTACAAGGACGTCGCGCTGCTTCGCAAGTTCATCTCTGATCGCGGGAAGATCCGCGCTCGCCGCGTCACGGGTGTCTCCGTGCAGGAGCAGCGCAAGATCGCCCAGGCCATCAAGAACGCCCGCGAAGTCGCTCTGCTGCCGTACTCCGGCGCTGGCCGCGGCTGAGAATAGGGAGAAGATCAAGAATGGCTAAGCTCATCCTGACCCACGAAGTGACTGGTCTTGGTACCGCCGGCGATATCGTCGACGTCAAGAACGGCTTCGCTCGTAACTACCTGATCCCCCGCGGCTTCGCGATCACCTGGACCAAGGGTGGGGAAAAGGAAATCGAGAACATCAAGGCTGCTCGCGCCGTGCGCGCCGTGGCCAACCTCGAGGAGGCCCAGCGCATCGCCGCCGGTCTCGCCTCGACCCCGGTGAAGATCACCGTCAAGGCTGGTGAGGCGGGCCGCCTGTTCGGCACCGTCAAGCAGGCCGACGTTGCCGCCGCCATCGAGGCCGCTGGCCTCGGCAAGGTCGACAAGCGCAACATCGAGATCGCCCAGGTCATCAAGTCCACGGGCAACTACGCCGCCACCGTGCGCCTGCACGAGGACGTCCTCGCCAACATCGATCTGCAGATCGTGGCCGAGAAGTCCAAGAAGAAGTCCTCCAAGAAGTGATTTCTTCTCGCTGATCGCCTCGCGGTGATCGGCGGGACGGCAACAACGAGGGCCCACCCGGTTTTCCGGGTGGGCCCTCGCTGCGTTGGTGGGCGGGTTGGCTGGCGT
>JALAHE010000134.1 GCA_022712075.1 Galactobacter sp. | reverse complement strand
GCCTAGCCGAGCGTGACGGGGAGGGACGTGATGCCCCTGAACACCCAGCCGTCCCACGTGGTGGGGCGGGAGGCGTCAACGGCCAGGCCGGGGAAGCGCTCGTAGAGCGCGGGGACGGCGATCTGGCCGATGGAGGTCTTGGCCGCCCAGTGCCCGGCGCAGAGGTGGACGCCGGCGCCGAAGCCGAGGTGCGGTGCCTTGGGCCTGCCCGGGTTGAACTCGGCGGCGGTGTCACCGAACTGGGCCGCGTCGTGGTTGGCGGAACCCACCACCACGCCGAGCTGCGTGCCGGCCGGGAGCAGCACCCCCTCCAGGACCGTGTCCCGCGTGGTCTGGCGCGGGTACATGCCGATCGGGGAGCGCCAGCGCACGGCCTCGTCGAAGATCGCGGCCCAGGCCGAGCTCGCCTCGCGGTCCGGGGCGCCGGCCTCGGTGACGGGGCGGAACTCGGGGTGATCGTGCAGCGCCGAGACGATGCTCGTGATCATGTGCTGCGGCTCGTTCATGCCGCCGGAGATCGTGAGCTTGATGTTGGCGCGGACCGCCGCCTCGTCCAGCCCGCTGTGGGCCAGGGCGGAGATCATCGACGTGTCCGGGTGCGCCAGGTAGTACGGGATGAGCTCGTCCAGGAGCGCGTCCGCCTCGGAGATGGAGGTCTCGCAGCGCAGCCACACGTCAGGGTCATTGAGGACGTTGCCCATGCCGGCGATGTAGTCGTGGGACCAGCGGCGCACCGTCTCGACGTCGACGTCCTTCAGGCCAAGCAGGTCCGCGAGGTTCTTGGCCGCGAGCGGTGCGGCGTAGTGGCGGTTGAGGTCAAGCTCGGCCGCGGGGATCGCCTCGAGCGCATCGAGGTAGCCCTGCGCGTTGGCCTCGAAGACCGGCGCCCAGGCGTCCTTGATGTTCTTGGGGCGCAGCACCGGGTTCAGCGGCGCGCGCTCGACGGCGTGCTCCGGGTCGTCCTTGCGCAGCATGGGCTGAGCGCCCAGCGCGCGGGTCTGGGTGGAGCCGGCCACGTTGGCGGAGTAGATCTCCTGATCCTGCTCCACCTCGTGGCAGCCGGCGAAGGAGGTCACGAGCGCCTTGCCGAGCTCCGGCACCCAGGCCACCGGCGACTCGGCGCGGAGCCTGGCGTAGCTGGCGTAGGGATCGGCGACGAGTGCGGCGGGGTCCACCCAACTGGCGACCGGGAGGGGGTTCCCGCCCGCCAGCTGGGTGGACGCGACGGGCGCGCCCTCGGCGCCTGCCGCGGATCCGACCTGGGAGGTGTGCGACGGCGCGCTGCCCGGGCTCGGGGTCGCCGCCACGTGCGTGGCGGGTGCGGAGCCGGCGGTCTGTGCTGCGTGGAACGGGCAGCCTGCGGTGGTCGACATTGGGGGCCTCCTTCGGTGGGACTTCACATGAGTGTGCTAGCTCACATACCCTCGGTAAATTGAAGTTTCCAGCGGATCTATTTCGAGAGAGTCGAAGTTATGGCCCTGCGCATCACCCTCCGCCAGCTCGAGTGCTTCGCCGCGCTGGCCCACCACGCCACCCTCCGCGCGGCAGCGGCCGAGCTCCACCTCTCCGAATCGGCGCTGAGCCACACCATCACGCAGCTCGAGGCCGAGGTCGGCGAGCAGCTCTGCATCCGCCGCAAGGCCAAGGGCGTCATCCTCACCCCCGCGGGGCGCACCTTCCTGGAGCGCAGCCGCGACATCCTGCGGGCCGCCGACGCCCTCGGCTCGGACCGCGACGACGACGATGCGCTCCGCGGGCGCGTGGAGCTCGGCTGCTACACGGGCCTGGCCAGCAACCTCCTGCCCTCGATCATGGAGGAGGTGCACAGGACCCACCCCGGCGTGGAGATCGGCCTCACCGTCGGCGACAGCGACGAGCTCCTGGCCGCGAGCTTGGAGGGAAAGATCGACCTCGCGCTCGTCTACGACATCGGCCTGCCCGAGGGCTTCCACCACACCCGCCTCTACGACACCGAGGTGGTCGCGGTGCTCGCCGCCGAGGACACCCTAGCCCGCCAGGAACGAGTGAGCCTTGAGCAGCTCGCCGAGAAGCAACTGCTCGTCCTCGCGACCGCCCCGTCCACCTCCTACACGGAGCTCATGTTCGCCCAGGCTGGCGTGGAGCCGCGCGTGGGGCCGCGGCTGCCGCACATCGACCTGGTCCGCGCGCTCGTGGCCCGCGGCATCGGCTACAGCCTGCTCATGTCGCGCCCCCATCAGGCGCCGTACTCCACGGAGGGCTTCCCCATCGTGACGCGGCCGCTCGAGCCCCGGGCTGGCCTCACGAGCGTCGTGGCGCTCTGGCCCGAGGGCGTGCGCCTCACCAAGCGCGCCGGGGCGCTCCTCGAGTGCGCTCAGGATGCCCTCGCCGGCGCCGAGATCCGTTAGGAGCCGGGTGCCAGGAGCGCGGCGAGCTCCACGCGGCGGGCCACGCCGAGCTTGCGCATGGCCGAGGAGAGGTGGAACTTCACCGTGTTCTGGCTGATCCCGAGCTCCGTGGCGATCTGCGCGTTGGTGAGTCCCGTGGCGGCCAAGCGGGCCGCCTGGGCCTCGCGCGAGGTGAGCCCGGCGAGCGCCGCGGCGTCGTCGTTCGCCTGTCCGGGCCTGGCCGAGCGATCCAGCGGGAGGCTCAGGTGCAGGTGGGAGCCCCAGGCCTGCGTGGAGTCGACACCCCACTCTCCGCCGACCCGTTCGACCAGTTCGGCGATGGGGCGCAACGCCTCGTCGCTGCGGGCCCGCGTTCCCTCGCCGTCGTCGCGGACGCTCACGAGCAGGTTGGTGCCGTCGCAATCCCACTGGACGCGGACGCGCTCCACCCGCTCGGCCAGGTAGGCGAGCACGGCGATGCGCACCACGGAGCGTGCGGCGTCGGCGACGGGCGGAGGGAGGGCGCGCCCGCCCGCCGGGGGTTCGACGAACTCGACGCCCACCCGCCCGAAGCGCACCAGCGGCGCAAGCTCGCGGCGCAGATCAACGAAGGCCTCGGCCACAGGAATGAGCCCGCCGGCAGGGCCGGCCACGACGGTCCGGCGGAGCGAGACGAGGGCGTCCGAGGCCAGGCGCTCCGCCTCGACCCTGGCCGCCTGATCGCCGAGCCGGGGCGAACGCAGCACGGCCAGGAGCGAGCGCATCACCACGGCCCAGCGGTCGGCGCCCCAGGCCTCCGCCTCGCCACCCGCCTCGCCCCTGACCTCGCTGGGCGGCGAGCCGGCGCCGTCGTTCCTTCGATCTGCCGTCATGCGCTGCACCCTACCCATTCGGGTAGCCCACCCGCCAGGGTGGGTGACTGACGCGCCACCTCCGCGCTCCCTACCGTCTCTGGCCATGAGAACCACACAGACCGTGACCGACTCGCTACGACGGGTCGCCGATGAACTCTCCGGGGTGGGAAGCGTCATGGCCGACCACGGCCCCGGCTCCCTCGAGGAGCTGCTCGCCGCGCTGCAGTCGGCGCCGCGCATCTTTGTCCACGGCGCCGGCCGTTCGGGGCTGGCCCTGCGCATGGTGGCCATGCGGCTCATGCACGCTGGGCTGCACCTGCACATCGTTGGCGACGTGACCACCCCGGCGCTCGCCCCCGGGGACCTGTTGCTCTGCGCGAGCGGCTCCGGAACCACGGCCTCCGTGGTGGGCGTGGCGGCCAAGGCAGTGGAGGCCGGCGGCTCCGTCGCGGCCCTCACCACCGACCCGGCCTCGCCGCTCGGCGCCCTGGCCGCCCACCTCGTGGTGATCCCGGCGGCGGCCAAGCTGGAGCGCAGCAGCGTGCGCTCG
>JALAHE010000133.1 GCA_022712075.1 Galactobacter sp. | reverse complement strand
GGTTGCGCGGCGGGGCGCCGCTGTGTGCGGGCAGCGCGGGCCTAGTGCGGAAGCACCACGCCGTCGGTGGAGGTCGGCGGCTCGGCCGCGTGCCGCCCACGCGAGGGGCGGGGCAGCCCCGTCGCCAGGTCGATCGTGCCTGTCCAGGCCTCCTGCAGCGCAGCGAGCGCCTCGGCGGCGCCGGCGTCGCCGGAGGCGGCGGCGCCCGCCGCCGCGCCCCCTCCGGCCGGGGCCGGGCCGAGGCCGAGCGAGGCGTCGTCGAGTCCGTCCGGCTCCGGGCCCTCGCCCGCGAGGCGCTTGCGCTCGCGGCGGGACTCGAGGAGGCGGTAGAGCACCGGCACCAGGATCAGGGTGAGCAGCGTCGAGGAGATGAGGCCGCCGATCACCACCACGGCGAGCGGCCGCGAGATGAAGCCGCCGGAGCCGGTCAGGCCGAGCGCCATGGGGATCATGGCGAAGATCGTCGCGAGCGCCGTCATGAGAATGGGGCGCAGGCGGCGGCGGGCACCGTGCTCGATCGCCTCGTCGAGGCTCATGGCCGCCCGGCCGGGGCCCGGCTTGCGGTACTGGTTGATGAGGTCGATGAGCACGATCGCGTTGGTCACCACGATGCCCACGAGCATGAGCATGCCGATGAGCGAGGCGAGGCCCAGCGGCACGCCCGTGATGAGCAGCGCCGCGATGGAGCCGATCGCCGCGAAGGGGATCGAGACGAGCAGGATGAGCGGCTGCATGAGCGACTTGAACGTCGCGACCATGATCACGTAGACGATCGCGATGGCCGCGATGAGGGCCAGCCCCAGCTGCTGGAACGACTCGGCCTGCTGCGTCGCGGCGCCGCCGAGGGTGGCCGTGGCGCCGTCCTTCAGCGTGAGCGCGTCGAGGCGCTTGGTGGCCTCCGCCGCCACCGTGCCGAGCGCCGTCTCGTTGGGAGTGATCGTCACCGTGGAGACGCGATCGGTGTTCTGCGAGGTGATTGAAACCTCGGAGTCCACGCGCTTGATGGTGGCGAAGTCCTTGAGCGGCACGGAGCCGCCCTGGGTCACGATCTCCAGGTCCTGCAGCTGCGTGAGGCCGTTGAGCTGGGTCCCGTCGCCGATCTTCACGTCGAGGGTGGTGAAGCCAAAGGTGAGCTGGCCAGCGGAGAGCGGGTTGATGGTGCCATTGACGAGCGCGGCGATCTGCTCCTGGGAGAGCCCGGCCTGCGCCGCCTTCTCGCGATCCACCGTGACGAGCACCTGGGGCTGCTTCGAGGTCAGGTTCGACTCGACGCTGACGGCTCCCTGGATGCCCTGCATGGCCTTCATCACCGCCGTGTTGGCGGCCTCCAGCGCGTCGGGATCGGCGGCCTTGACGTCGATCGTGATGTCGGAGCTGAAGCCGCCGCCCTGCGTGGCGCCGAGCTCGAGCTCTCCCGCCAGGTCGAGCTTGGCGACCTCCTCGCGCGCCGCGGCGAGCACCTGCTCCACGTCGCGACCCTCCTCGGTGGTGGCCGTGAAGCTCGCGGTGTCGGCGGAGGAGGGGCCCATCATCATGACGAAGTTGGAGTCGGAGGGACCCATGCTCACCTGGACGTCCTTGACGCCGTCGACCGAGCGCAGGACCTCCTCGTAGCGCTTGGCCGCGGTGTCGGTGGTGCGCAGCGACGAGCCGGTCGGCATGGTCAGGGTGCCGCTGAAGGCCTCCTGCCCCATGCCGCCAAGCAGGTTGGTGCTCATGAGCCGCGCCAGCGGGATGGTCGCCAGGAGGATGAGCACGGAGGCAACGAGGGTGACGACGGGGTGGGCCTGCGTCTTGCGCAGCACCGGCACGTAGCCCCGCTGCAGCCAGGAGCGACTCTCCTCGTCCTCGGCCGCCTCGCGGGCCGCCCGTTCGGTGGCAGCGGCCGAGGCGGCCGCCACCGGTACGGGGGCCAGCGCCTCGGTGCCCGACGCCGCGGCGTCGGGCTGGGTGCCCTCGACCGCCGGGGTGGGTCCGGGCTGGGAGGAGGCAGCGCCGTCGGGCAGTGAAGCCCCGCCCGGCTGGGAGGCGGCCTGGGCTGCCCGCTTCGCCTCGCGCTTGGCCCGCGCCTTGGAGGCGCCGGCCAGGAACCAGTAGGCGAGCACGGGGACGATCGTCAGCGCCACGACGAGCGAGGCGATGAGGGCAAGGGCCACCGTGAGGGCGAAGGGTCGGAAGAGCTCGCCGGCCAGGCCGCCAACGAAGGCGACGGGCAGGAAGACGGCAACGGTGGTCAGGGTGGAGGCGGTGATGGCGCCGGCCACCTCGCGCACGGCGTCGATGATCGCCCGGCCCCGGGGCTGGCCGTAGCTCAGGTGTCGCTTGATGTTCTCGATGACCACGATCGAGTCGTCGACCACGCGGCCGATGGAGATGGTGAGCGCGCCGAGCGTGAGCATGTTGAGCGAGAAGCCAAACGCCCACACACCGATGAAGGTCGCCAGCAGCGAGAGCGGGATGGAGATGGCCGTGACGAGCGTGGGGCGCAGCGAGCGAAGGAAGAGCAGGATCACCACGATCGCCATGACGAGGCCCATGAGGCCCTCGACCGTGAGGTCGTGGATGGCGTTGGTGATGGACGGCGCCTGGTCGAACACGAGCGTGAACGTGGCGCCGGATTGGGTGGCGAGGGCAGGGAGGGCGTCGCGGACGGCGTCGGAGACGCGCACGGTGTCGGCATCGGGGGTCTTCGTCACCGACAGCGCGAGCGTTTCCTTGCCGTTGGTGCGCGTGATGGAGGTGGTCGGGTTATCAGCCACCTCGACCTTGGCGAGTTCGCCGAGCTGATAGGTGCCGCCGCCCTGGGTGGCGACGGGCAGTTTGCGCAGCTCCTCGACGGAGGCCGGCGCGCCGTTGGTCTGGATCGGCAGCGTGTACGAGCCGTCCGTGAGGGAGCCGAGGCTCGCCGCCCGGCCGGCGTTGGCGATGGCGGCCTGCAGCTCAGCGGGGGAGGCGAAGGGCTCCTCGTCCGAGGCCTCGTGGGGAGTGATCCGGATGTACTGGCTGCCGGCGCCGGAGACGTCAACGCCCCGCACGCCGTCGAGCTTGCTGAGGGCCGGGACCACATCGGCGTTGAGCTTGTCGGCCGTCTCGGCCAGGCTTCCCTCTCCGGAGACCGCGTAGTACACCACCGGGATGTCCGCGACGGAGCCGGCGAAGGTGTTCGGCTGCACGCCGTCCGGCAGCAGCTGCGAGATGTTGGAGATCGCGCGGTCCACCTGGTTGCGCGCGCGGTCAAGGTCCGTGCCGTAGGTGAAGGTCAGGGCCACGACGCTCATGCCCGTGCTCGAGGTCGACGTGCTGGACTCCAGCCCCTCGACGCCCTGCATCGCCGACTCGAGCGGACGGCCCACCTGCTCGTCCATGACGGCGGGGCTCGCCCCCTGCTGGGTGGCCATGACCGTGAGCTGCGGGAACTCAACGCTCGGGATCAGTTCCTGCTTCAGGCGCGTCATGGAGATGACGCCGAAGACGCAGACGAAGAGGCACACGAGCACGATGAGTGCCCGGTTGCGCAGCGAGAGGCGAGCGAGGAGGTGCATGAACCGTCATCCTAGGGTTGGCTGGCGAGCGCCGGGACTTTCGAGGATACGACGCGACCGCGGACGAGGGGCTCGTCCGCGGTCGCGTCGCAGGGGTGAATCAGGCCAGCTTCAGGACCTGATCCGTGCTCGCCTTCACCTCGTGGTAGAGGTCGGCGTTCTCATCGAGGGAGGTGCCGAGCGTCGGCACGATCTCCTTGAGCTGGTCCTCCCAGGCCGAGTACTGGTTCGGGAAGCAGCGCTTGAGCAGGCCAAGCATGATCGGCGTGGCGGTCGAGGCGCCCGGCGAGGCGCCCAGCAGGCCGGAGATGGAGCCGTCGGCCGAGGCGATGACCTCGGTGCCGAACTGCAGCACGCCGCCCTTCCTGGGATCCTTCTTGATGACCTGCACGCGCTGACCGGCGGTGATCAGCTCCCAGTCCTCGGGGTTCGCGGCCGGGTAGTACTCGCGCATCGCGTTCATGCGCTTGGAGTTCGTGGCCGTGAGCTCGGTGAAGAGGTACTTCACGAGGTCCAGGTTGTCCTTGGCGACGTTGAGCATCGGCAGGAGGTTGCCGGGGCGGACGGAGCCGGGGAGATCCCACAGCTTGCCGGTCTTCAGGAACTTGGGTGAGAAGCCGCCGTACGGGCCAAACATGAGGGCCTTCTTGCCGTCCACGTAGCGCGTGTCAAGGTGGGGCACCGACATCGGCGGGGCACCCACGGCGGCCTGGCCGTAGACCTTCGCCTCGTGGCGGGCCACGACCTCGTCGTTCGTGGAGCGCAGGAAGACGCCGGAGATCGGGAAGCCGCCGAAGCCCTTGATCTCCTCGATGCCGGACTTCTGCAGCAGCGGCAGGGCGCCGCCGCCCGCGCCGACGAACACGAACTTGGCGTCGACCTCGAAGCTCTCGCCGGTGGCGTGGTTCTTCACCGTCAGGCGCCAGCCCGAGCCGGTCTTGACCAGGTTGGTGACGCGGTGGCCGAAGCGCACATCGGCGCCGCCGGCGGCCAGGCCGTCAACGAGCTGCTTGGAGAGCGAGCCGAAGTCCACGTCCGTGCCGCCCACCACGCGCGACGCGGCGACGGTGCGCTGGGTGCGGCCCTCGGCGACGAGCGGGGTCCATTCGGCGATCTGGTCGAGGTCCTCGGTGTACTCCATCGTGTCGAAGAGCGTGTGGGCGCTCAGCGACTCGTAGCGGGCCTTGAGGTAACGCTGGTGCGCCTCGCCCGTGACGAAGCTCATGTGCGGCAGCGGGTGGATGAAGCTCTTGGGGTCCTTCACGAGACCCTGGTTGACGCTCCAGGCCAGGAACTGGCGGGTGAGCTGGAACTGCTCGTTGATCCCGAGGGACTTCTTCGGGTCGACGCTTCCGTCCGGCGCGGCCGGGGCGTAGTTGAGCTCGCAGAGCGCGGAGTGGCCGGTGCCGGCGTTGTTCCACGGACCGGAGGACTCGAGGCCGGCGGCCTCGAGGTTTTCGAACAGGCCGATGCTCCAGCCGGGTTCGATCTGCTGCAAGAGCGTGCCAAGCGTGGCGCTCATGATGCCCCCGCCGACGAGCGCGACGTCGAGCGAGAGGGTGGGGGTAGCTGCGGACACAGTGACTCCATCTCAGATGCGGATGTCTATCTTGGCCAGGCTACCGCCGTGCGGGCGTGCCCTTGAAATCGGTGGCGCCTCATGCAACACGCCGCCGCGGGTGCACGACGGCGCGCTGGAACGTTCCTAGGCCAGGGTCACGGAGCGCAGGGGCTCGTCGAGCACCGGGCTGGTGGGGTAGGAGCTCACTCGCGGGGCCACCGCGAGGGCGGAGATGGGGTAGACGAGGGGGAGCAGCGGGGCGGCGCCCGTGACCAACTCCCCGCTGTCCGCGTACGCGGCCGTACGTTCCTCACCGGCCGGCAGGGCGCGCGCTGCACGCACGCGGCGGCGCACCTCGGGCGAATCGAAGTTCAGCTGCGCCGTCTCCCGGGCGAAGAGGCGACCGATGAAGTTCTCGGGGTCCCGATAGGTGCCCTGAATCCCCAGGAGATGCAGGCCGTGGTGTTTGCCCGACTGCACCGCCTCGTAGTACCCCTCGTCCCACGGGATGCCGACGGGGTTGATGGTGATGCCCACGGCGCCGAGCTGGCCGGACACGGCGGCGAAGACCCGCTCGGGCAGGGCCAGGTAGGGACGGGCCACCCTGGTCGGGTAGAGGAACTCGATGGCCTCGCCCTTGTAGCCGGCCTCCGCGAGGAGGCGCTTGGCCTTGGCCTGGTCGTGGCCGTAGGCGGAACCGGACTCGGCCACGCCGAGCGACGGGGGCAGCGGCGAGGCGGCCGACTTGGTGCCGGTGATGTAGAGGCCGTCGATGAGGCCGTTCTTGTCGATCGCGTGGGCGATGGCGCGGCGCACGCGCTCGTCGGCGAGCCAGGGGTTTGCCTGGTTCATGCCCAGGTAGGCAACGGAGAACGGGTCGCGCTGCAGCACCTGCTGCGTGTCCTGGGCGAGGGACTTCAGGGTGTCGACCGTCACGAGGTCGAAGCCGTCACACGTGCCTTGCACGAGCTCCCAGGCCCGGCGCGTGGCCGAGGCCTGCGGTGTCAGCCGCACCTCATCCACGGCCGGGGTGCCGAGGAAGTGGTCCTTGACGGCCCGCAGCAGGATGGACCCGCCGTCCTCGCTGGGGCGGAAGGAGCCGGTGCCGGCGTCGGCACGGCGGAGGGCGTCGCCGCCGGCGCGCCCCTCGAGGGCCCCGGCGCTCTTGAGCTGCGCGGGGGAGACGATCGAAAAGCACGGGTGCGTGAGCGCCTGAATGAGCGGCGTGATGCGCCTGGTCAGGACGAGGCGGACCGTGAACTCGCTCTCGGCGCTCACGGAGGCGACGGGGGAATCGACAAGCGCGGTGGGCTCGCCCAAGGGATCCGGCTGCTTGGTGTCCGGTGTGGGAGCTGGGTCCTGGCTGAGGGGCTGCTCGTCGTCGGCCTGCGCCGAGGCCGACGGGGTGGGATCGGTGTATGCCGGGGCCGGGGTGGCCTTGCGCTCGTCGGGGTCCGCGAGGGAATCGAAGAGCGTCGAGACGGCGGCCACGGAGGGCTCGCTCGATCCGCCGAGGGCGATCCAGCGGCGCAGATTGGTGGCGACGGCCGAGGCATTGCAGGCCGTGCCGTCGTGGAAGT
>JALAHE010000132.1 GCA_022712075.1 Galactobacter sp. | reverse complement strand
CCTGGACAAGCCCACCAACGGTCTCACCGAGGAGTACTCGCCGGAGGAGGCCGAGGCGGCCGCCGCCGAGCGCGAGGACAAGGCCTCCGACTCGCTCACGCAGGGCAAGTTCGAGGCACTCGAGTCGGACGCCTCCTTCGACCGCGTGCTCTTCGACGGCGGCGAGTTTGGCCTCGGCGGCGTGGTGGGCTCGGAGGACGAACAGGACTTCCTCGGCATCCCCGGCCTGCTGGACGCCGATCAGGTGGGCGTGCTGCTGCGCCAGCGGCAGGCCGAGCAGGTCTCTCGGCGCAAGCGGCGCGGGCCGGAGGCCGGCCCCGTGGAGCCGCGCGAGGTTGTTGATCACCGCAAGCTCACGGAGCTGCGCAGCCAACTCGCCAAGAACGTCGCCGCCTGGTCGGCGCGCACCGGCACCCCGCACGGGCAGGTGCACACCAAGCTGCGCTCCGTGTGCGGCGGCCCGGCCGTGGCGCAGGCCTCGCAGGCGCAGCTCGAAGCGCGCCTCGAGAAGCTGCAGGATTGGTTCGTGGGGCGCAAGTAGCGCACCCCATCATCCGCACCTTGCCTTTGCACCCCCTCGGGAGCGGTGCAGGCACCACGTGCGGGAGGCAGATCCACGGCGTGGGCGGCAGAATGGGGCCATGAACGCCCGCGAGACGCTGCCCACGTGCTGGATCTTCGACATGGACGGCACGCTCGCGCTCATGGAGGGCCGCTCGCCCTACGACATGCACCGCGTGGCAGAAGACCTGCCCAACGCCCCCGTGGTCCAGCTGGCGCAGGCCCTGGCAGCCCACCCCGGCGTGGACCGGATCGTCATCGCCTCGGGGCGCAACGAGGCGGCTCGCCGCGCCACGCAGTCCTGGCTCACCTTCAACGACGTCCCGTGCGACGCGCTCTACATGCGTCCCGACGGGGACCAGCGCCGCGACGACATCGTCAAGGAAGAGATCCTGGACCGCGACATCCTGCCGCGCTACCGGGTGATGGGCGTGGTGGATGACCGTCAGCAGGTCGTCGACATGTGGCGCCGCCGCGGCCTCGTGTGCCTGCAGGCCGCGCCGGGGGACTTCTAGGCCGCCCGGAGCGCAGCCTCCGGCACGGCCTGCGGCTTCAGGGCGCGACGGCGGGTGGGGCCCGGGTGCCCCAGGGCGCCCCGGGCTCAGGGTGAGTCGCCCCGCCGCAGTGGGGCGATGAGGCTCCGGACCGTTCCGAGCTAGTCGACGCGCACGCCGGCGGCGCGCAGCTCCTCGAACACCGCCGGGACCCCGTTGGGGTGCACGGCGGCCGTCAAGGAAGCGGCGACGCTGACCTCAAAACCCTCGCGGGCGGCGTCGAGCGCCGTGGCCCGCACACAAAAATCGGTGGCGATCCCGGCGACGACCACGGAATCCACGCCGCGCCCGCGCAGCCACTGAGCCAGCGGCGTGCCCGGCAGCGCCTCGCCCGGTGAGGGTTCCGGCGTGCCCACCGCCTCGTGGGCCGTGAGCGCGCGGCCCTGGAATCCCGAGTACGCGTCCTCGTAGCGGCCCTTGCGCACGAAGGCGTCGATGGAGTGCACCACGGGATCCAGGCCAGGGTGCAGGGCGGCGCCGGGCGTCCCGGCGACGCAGTGCACGGGCCAGGAGTGCTGGAAGTCCGGCTCGGCGGAGAAGTGCGTGCCAGGATCGATGTGCCAATCCTGGGTCGCCACGACGGTGTCGAAGCCAGCGGCCGCCCCGCCGTTGCCGATGAGCGCGGCGAGGGACGAGGCGACGGCCGCGCCTCCGGCCACGGCGAGCGAGCCGCCCTCGCAGAAGTCGTTCTGCACGTCGACGATGATGAGGGCCTTGGCCATGGTGCGCTCCTTCGGATCCCGCACTTTTCGTTGAATCCCGCGCACAAGGGGAGGGAGGAGACGAAAAGTGCGGGAGGGGGGATCAGTTTTCGTCCACGTAGATGGTGGGGATGACGGGCTCGCCGCGCAGCATCTGCTTGGCGGCGCCAGGCAGCTCCTGGATGGAGGCCTCGCGGCGGGCGATGGCCGCCTTGACGCCCTCGGGGCCGGTGAAGCCGGGCTGCACCACGCCGTCGACCACGAGCGGCACGATGAGCGAGCGATCGCGCTCGCCCAGCTCGGGCGCCTCGTCGATGCCGATCACCTCGGCCGTGGCGCGGCCGCGCTCGTTGATGCGGCGGTAGGCGCTCTTGCGCCCGCCCACAGAGGCCTTGCCCGTGGCGGCCTTGGCCACGTCCTTCCACGCGCCGTCGTTCCCCTCGCGGGAGACGAGCTTGTAGACCATGCCGGCCGTGGGGGCGCCGGAGCCGGTGACGAGCTTGGTTCCCACGCCGTAGACGTCGACGGGAGCGGAGCGCAGCGCCGCGATGGCGTGCTCGTCGAGGTCCGAGGTGACAACAATGCGGGTCTTGGTGTTGCCGAGCGAGTCAAGCAGCTCGCGGACCCAGCGCGCCTGGTCAACGAGGTCGCCGGAGTCCAGGCGGACGCCGCCGAGCTCGGGGCCGGCGACCTCCACGGCGGTGCGCACGCCCTGCTCGACGTCGTAGGTGTCGACGAGCAGCGTGGTTCCCTTGCCAAGCGTGGCGACCTGCGCCTCGAAGGCCTCGCGCTCGGAGTCGTGCAGCAGCGTGAAGGAGTGCGCGGCGGTGCCGGCGGTCGGCAGGCCGTAGGCGCGCCCGGCCTCGAGGTTCGAGGTGGTGGTGAAGCCGGCGATGATGGCGGCGCGGGCCGCGGCGACGGCGGCGGACTCGTGCGTGCGGCGCGAGCCCATCTCGATGCACGGGCGGCCGTCGGCCACCGCGATCATGCGGGAGGCAGCGGAGGCCACGGCCGTGTCGAAGTTCAGGATGGAGAGCAGGTACGTCTCCAGGAGGCACGCCTCGGCGAACGTCGACTCGACCTGCAGCAGCGGCGAGCCGGGGAAGTAGACCTCACCCTCGGCGTAGCCGGTGATGGTGCCGGAGAAGCGGAAGTCGGCGAGCCAGTTGAGGGTCTGCTCGTTGACGACCTTGCGCTCGGCGAGGAACTCGAGCTCCTCCGGGCCGAAGCGGAAGTCCGCGAGGCCCTCCAGCAGGCGGCCGGTGCCCGCGAGCAGGCCGTAGCGGCGCCCCTCCGGCAGGCGGCGGGCGAACACCTCAAACACGCTCTTGCGCTGAGCGGTTCCGGCGGCGAGGGCCGCCTCCACCATCGTCAGCTCGTAGTGGTCGGTGAGCAGGGACGTGGCCGGTGCCATGCAGGTCCTCCTGGGTGACGAGGCCGCAGCCTCACAGTTCTCGCTTGAGGCTCAGCTTATGCGCCCGGCGGCTCGAACGGCGGCTCAAACGGGGCGCCGGCCGGGGCACGGACGCCCGCGGACGGTGGCTTCCGCCACCCCTTCGCCCGCGCGGGCCCCGAAGCGACCTAGAATCGAGGCATGACCGTCACCGCCTCCCCGGTGGCCTCCCCGCGCGAGGACACCGAGCTCTCCGTGCAGCACGAGCGCCCCTATCTGCTCATCGTGTGGGACGACCCGGTGAATCTCATGTCCTATGTGGCCTTCGTCTTCCGCAGCTACTTCGGCTTCAGCGCCGAGCGCGCGGACGAGCTGATGCTGCGCGTCCACCACGACGGCCAGGCCGTGGTGGCCTCCGGCTCCAAGGAGCGCATCGAGGCCGACGTCGTGGCCATGCACGGCTACGGACTCCAGGCCACCCTGCGTCAGGTGGACGCCTGATGGCGCGCGCCTTCCGCCCGGTGGGCGGCGCCTACATCGCCGAGCTCGACGAGGCCGAGTCGAAGCTCGTGGCCCAGCTCGCGCTGGACGTCAAGGAGATGCTTGACACGCGCGCCGAGCTCACGGGGGACCTGACCCCCGATCAAGAGCACGACGACGCCGTGCCCGGCCAGGGCGCGCCCGCGCCCACGGGCGCGGATCGTCAGGGCGACGACGCCCCGGACGCGCGGTCCGCGGGCGGAGCGAACTGGTGGGAGGAGCTGGGCCTGAGTCCCGCCGATCTCGGCGTGGGTCCGGACGGTGAGCTGCTTCCTGACAACGAGGCGCTCCCGGGCGCCGACACCCCCGGCGCCGGGGGAGCGGCACCCAGGCCCACCACGCGCCGTCGTGCACGCCCGGCCGATCCAGCCCTGGCCCGGCTGCTGCCGGACCTCGTGGCCCGGGGCGAGGCCGCCGACGGCGAGGCCGAGCGCCTGCGCGCGCTGACCGAGCCGGGCATCGTGGCAGCCAAGCGTGCCAACCTCGCCGAGGCCGCCGCGCTGCTCTCCATGGACCCGCTGCGGGTACCCGCGGCCGACGCCCCGCGCTTCGCCTCGGCCCTCAACGACATCCGCCTCGTGCTCGCGGAGCGCCTGGGCATCGAGTCGGAGGAGGACGCCGCCCGCGTCGCCGCCGCCGAGGAGAATCCCGACGACGAGCTCGAGCACTATCTCGCGCTGCTGTATGGCTTTGTCTCCTGGCTCCAGGAGTCCCTCATGACCGCCCTGCTGCGCCGCAAGCACTGAACCACCACCGAAACGGAATCCCGTGACCTTCCCCGCCCATCGCGCCACCGGCGCGGCCGCAACCTCCCACGCACCGGAGGCCGAGGCTCCCATCGGCATCTTCGATTCCGGCGTGGGAGGGCTCACCGTGGCGCGGGCCGTCATCGACCAGCTGCCGCACGAGTCGACGCACTACGTGGGCGACACGGGCCGCGGCCCGTACGGCCCGCTGCCGCTGGCCACGGTGCGGGCCAACGCCCTCGGCATCATGGACGAGCTCGTTGACGCCGGCGTGAAGCTGCTCGTCATCGCGTGCAACACCGCCTCCGCGGCGGTGCTGCACGACGCCCGCGAGCGCTACACCGTGCGGTACGGGATTCCCGTGGTGGAGGTCATCCAGCCGGCCGTGCGCCGCGCCGTGGCAGCGACCCGCAACGGGAAGATCGGCGTGATCGGCACGCAGGCGACGATCGGCTCCCGCGCCTACAACGACGCGTTTGCAGCGGCGCCGCAACTCGAGATCGTCTCCGCCGCGTGCCCGCGCTTCGTTGAGTTCGTGGAGCAGGGCATCACGTCCGGTCCCGAGCTCATTGCCACGGCCGAGGAGTACCTGGCCCCGCTCAAGGCCGCCGGCGTTGACACGCTGGTGCTCGGCTGCACGCACTACCCGCTGCTGACGGGCGTACTGTCCTTGGTCATGGGGGACAACGTCACGCTGGTCTCGTCCGCGGAGGAGACCGCCAAGGACGTGTATCGCTCCCTCGCGCGCCTGGGGCTGGAGACCCCGGACCCCGGCGTCGGCGAGCACCATTTCGTCGCCACGGGGGACGCCGCGGCGTTCGAAACCCTCGCCAGGCGCTTCCTTGGACCCGAGGTGCGCGGCGTTGAACACGCCGATCACGTGGCCCAACACTTCCCGACCGCCGCCCTGCAGCGCATCACGCCCGAAATGATCGCGGCCGCGCGCTCCGAAGGAGACGTCTCGCCATGAAGCTGACCATCATCGGGAGCACCGGCTCCTTCCCCGGACCGGGCTCGCCCGCGTCCTGCTACCTCCTCACGGCCCACGACGGAACGCGCCCGTGGCGCATCCTCATGGACCTGGGCTCGGGTTCCCTGGGCGTGCTGCAGCGCTACATGGACCTGAAGGACATCGACGCGATCTTCATCTCCCACCTGCACCCCGATCACTGCATGGACCTGTGCGGGCTGCACGTCGCGGTGCACTGGGACCCGACCGGCTGGGGCCGCGACCGCATCCTGGTGTGGGGGCCGGCGGCGACGGGCGACCGCATGGCCGACGCCTACGGCCTGCCGCGCGATCCCGGCATGCACGAGGACTTCGACTTCCGCGCCTTCACGCCGCGCGAGACGGTCAAGGTGGGGCCGTTCAAGGTCACGCCGTACCCCGTGCGCCATCCGGTCGACGAGGCCTACGCCCTGCGCGTCGAGGCCACCGAAAAGCTCTACGGCGAGGTGACGACCTCGGTGCTCACCTACTCCGGCGACACCGACTCCTGCGACGGCCTCGTCGAGGCGGCGCACGAGGCGGACCTCTTCCTGTGCGAGGCGGCCTTCCAAGAGGGGCGCGACGACGCGATCGACGGCGTGCACCTGACCGGCAAGCGGGCGGGCGAGGCGGCGCGCGACGCCTCGGTGGAGCGCTTGCTGCTCACCCACATCCCCGTCTGGACCGACGAGGCGACGGTGCTGGAGGAGGCCAGGGGAGAGTACGACGGCGAGCTGGCCGTCGCCGTCTCCGGCGTCACCTACGGCGTGCGCACCGGCAACCGGCTCGAGGCACCCAAGACGAGCTCGATGTCCCGCATCCCGGTCTCCCTGGCCGAGGCGCTGCGCAAGGCCGGCGGCCAGCGCGATCAGGTGCTCGGCGGCTGAGCCGTGGACCTCTTCCTCGCCGGCGAGCCGCGTCGCTTTGCGCAGATCTGGCCCAGCCTGGAGACGGGGGAGTGGATCATCCGCGAGGGCGTGCTCGGGAGGGCCGGCACGCTGACGGAGACGGGCCTGCGGCCCGAGGCCGTGCCGGTCGAGGAGCTCGCCGCCCCGTTTGTGGAACGCGGCTACGCGGCACACGACGACGAGCTCATGGACTGGGTGGTCATCCAGTTCCCGGCCGGGCGGAAGTCGGCAGACGAGGGCCTGCTGCGCCGCACCGTCGAAGACGTGCAGCTCTGTCTTGAGGAGCGCGGGCTCGGCTACGTGGACGGCTGGGACCGGGGCAAGCGCGCCGGCGACGGGAAACTCGTGTGCAATGTCTTCGCACGCGTCATGGACGCAGACCTCGGGGCCGTCGCGGCGATGGCCGCTCTGAAGTGGCGCCGCTCCGACCCGCAGCGCGCCACGATCGCGCACAGGCCGCACGATATCGAGGAATGGACGGTGCGCTACGAGCGCGTCAACGGGAAGCTGCCTGGGGCGTTTGTGCTCTAGCCGCGCTGGCGACTGAGCTGGCGTCGGGGCGGCGGCCTACCCTGGTCGCATGGTTGATCAGCGCCAGCCCTGGGTCGCCTTCTTCAGGAATCTGAACCTCGGCCACGCCGGCTCCCCGACGCGGGGGCAACTCGAGGCGGCCTTCGTCGAGGCCGGCGCCACCGCCGCGAGGTCGTTCAGGACCAACGGCACGGTGATCTTCTCAGCGTCGCAGCCAGCGGCAACGCTGGCCGACGCCCACGCGAGGCTGGCCTCCGTGGGATACGCCGACGCCGTCTTCCTGCGGGGCGTCGACGAGCTGCGCGTGGCCGAGGTCGGCGGGCTCTTTCCCGACCCGCAGCCTGTAGATGTGTATCGGCAGTGCTACACCTTCGTTGATGCGCCGCTGCCGGAGGGCCTGACCCCACCATGGGCCGCCGCCCAGGGAGACCTGGACCTGCACGCCGTGCACGGCCTGATCGTGCTGAGCAGCATCCGCCGGCGCGGCACCGGCGTGGGCAATCCGACCGCCGTGATCGAGCGGTCCGGAGGCGGTCCCGCCACCACGCGTACCCGCGGCACGGTGCAGGCCCTGCTTGACGCCGCGGAGGGGTGGCGGGCTTAGCCCTCACGCCCGGCGGTAGAGCACGTCCAGGCAGCCGTTGTTCAGGGCGCGAGACTCCAGGAGGACGAGTTCGGCCTGCTCGGCGCCGTCGAAGAGTCGCGGTCCGTGCCCGGCGAAAACCGGGTGGATAAGCAGCCGGTATTCGTCGATCAGCCCCAGCCGATGCAGCTGCCGCCCCAGCAGCCCGCTGCCGAGCAACACGCCGTCCGGTGTCGCCGCCTTCAAGTCCCGCACGGCCGAGGCGAGATCGCTGCCCGGTGCGCCGGCCAACAGGCGGCTATTAGTCCAGGGGAACTCTGTGCGCGTCGAGGAGACGACGTACTTGGGCTTGGCCTCGAGCGCGAGGGCCCACTCCACCAGCGCTGGCGGCGCCTGGACACGGCCCGCCGCGATGTCGGGCCAGGCGTCCTCCATGAGCTCGTAGGTGGTGCGGCCCCACAGCATCGCGCCGGCACCGCCCATGAGCGCGGTGAAGTGCGCGTGGGTCTCGTCGTCAGCGATGCCCACGCGGTGGTCAACGCAGCCATCCAACGTGACATTG
>JALAHE010000131.1 GCA_022712075.1 Galactobacter sp. | reverse complement strand
GGCCAGGCCCAGCATGGCGGCCCCCATGCTCGACGACGCGTGGTCGCCGGCGGTGCCCACGGAACCACCGTGATGGGCACCGCCCGAGGTCGCCCCGGCGCCCAGGAGCCATGCCACGTGGACGGCCACCATCGCGGCGCTCATGCCGAGCAGGGCCGTGAGCTCGCGGCGGCAGGGCGTGACGACGCAACGCACGGCGCACACCGCGCACACCAGGCCCATGAGGCCGACCAGGAGCGCGAAGAGCGGGTCGTGGGCGTGGGCCAGCGAGACCCCGGCGTGCAGCGCGAGCGCGAACAACGCGGCCACCGAGGCCGCCCGGCCCCAGCCCCGTGACGGGGCTTGCGCCCAAGCAAAAGGCGAGCGGGCGCCGTCGTGCATCGCCTCGGCGGAGGCGGGCACGGCCCGCCCCGCGCGGAACGCGGGACGGGCCGTGGGCAGCGAGGTCATGGCGCTCAGTGCTCGCAGTGGCATTCGCCGCCGGCGCAGCAGCCGTGCGCCTTGACCGGGGCGGGGACGTCAAGGACCGGCGAGCGGTCGAAGAAGCCCTCGGGGCGCAGCTTGAAGCCCACGGTGTCGACGGGCATGATCGGCCAGTCCTCGATGCGCGGGTAGTGAGTCAGGCCGAAGGTGTGCCACACGACGTCCTGCTGGCCGTCGATATCGCGGTCCGCTTCGATCCACTGGGCGATGCCCTCGACGCCCGGGTTCTGGTTGGCGAAATCGCCCGTGGGGTACTTCTGCGTCTCGTCGAAGCGCGTGACCCACAGGCCGTGCGTCATGACGTTGGCGCGCTTGGCCACGGAGGACTCGGGGTCCGCGAGCAGCGTGGGCGTGCCCATGGGGTGCAGCTTGAAGGCCACCGGCTCGCCGAGGCGGTTCTTCGACTCGGGGTTGGAGATGACCCAGGAGCGGCCGATGCGGCCGTCGGCGTCGCGGACGCCCTCCTTCTCCGTGGAGAGCACGGTGCGCTTGCGCGTGAAGGCGTTGCCGCGGGGATTGCCCGGGCCCATGGGGACGCGCACGGCGTCCTCCTCCTCCACGCGGGTCACGCCGGAATCCAGCGCGAAGTCGAGGCGCGCGGCGAACTGGTGCTGGTGGAACGGGGCGCCCAGGCCGGGGGCCATCTCCGAGTTGTACGTCGGATCGCCCTGGTAGCCGGAGGTGAACACGATGCCCGTGGCCTTGGCCTCGAACTCGATGGTGCCGTCCAGGTAGAGGTACCAGTAGAAGCCGTAGTCGTAGTTGCCGACGGTCGTGAAGATGGAGATGACCAGGCGGCGGTTGCGGCGCGTGTAGTCGATGCCGGTCCACAGATCGGAGTGCTTGGAGAGGATGCTCCAATCCTCCTCGTGCATGCAGATGCCGTTCTTGATGGTGCGCGGGTTGCCGTCGTTGTCGGCGATCGTGGGGGAGAGGTAGGTGATCTCGCCCAGGCAGTCGCAGCCGAGCTCGAGGGAGTTGGCGCACTGGCCGATCAGGTACTCGCCCGTGTCGAAGTAGTTCTGCCAGCTGCGCACCGGGTTCGGGTCGCCGTAGGGGACCACCATCTCGGCGATCGAGGCGCGGTTGAGGATGCGGCGGCGGCCCTTGTTCGGGTCGTCGAAGCTGATGTTGTGAAGCACCAGGCCGTCGCGCATGTCGAAGCCCACGTCCAGGCTCCAGCGCTCCCACTCGACGTGGTTGCCGTTCTCCACGGAGAAGGAGGGGCCCTCGGGCTGCGTGATGACGATGGGCTTCTGGGTCTCGCGGATGGGGCCCGTGAGCTCCGGATCCGTGTAGTTGCCGTGCTCCTTGGGGATATCGACGACGCCGAAGTCCAGGACGTTCTCCACCTTGCGGTTGGTGATGTCGACGTAGGCGAGCAGGCCCTCGACCGGGTGCGCCCAGGCGGAGTCCTCCGGGAAGTCCTGCACAAACGCGAGGCCGCGCAGCATGCGGCGGCCTGCCTCGTCCGGGTACTCGTCGGCGTAGACGCCGGCGGAGAGCGGGGCAACGCGCACCTTGACGACCTCGAGGCCGCGCTTGGCGAGGGCCTCGAGCCAGCGCTCGTCGGTGGCGAGGAGCTCCTCGACCACGCCGTAGTCCTCGTCCTTGACGGGGAGCTCGCCGGTGGCGGCGGTGTCCAGGTCGCGCACGGACTCGACCTCGCCGCGGGTGACGGAGACGATCGCGTCACGGGAGACGTTGTCGGAGGTGTTGAGCGTCTGGACGCGGAAGCGGCGGTCGACCGGCGCGTCCTCGGCGAGGCCAAACGGCGGGTCGATGAGGCCGATGTAGGCCAGGCGAACCGTGTCACCGAAGTGCCCGGCCTCGGCGAGCAGGCGGCGAGCCTCGCTCACCTCTTCCGGGGTGGCCAGCGTGTGATGCCCGACGGCGGCGGCGAGGCTGTGCTCGCAGGTGGTCTCAGACATGGTGCTCCGATCCGAGGAAAATCGTGAGGAAAAGCGTGACGGCGGACACGCTTTTTTCTATGGTCGTAGAGAATAGGCGAGTGGCTACGATGTGACAAGCCCCACCTGAGCATGTGAACAGGAGCACTGTGCCGAAGATCGTCGATCACGACGCCCGCCGCCGAGAACTCGTGGAGATCGCCTCCCAGGTGATCGCCAAGAACGGGGTCGAGGGCGCCACCTTGCGCGAGCTCGCCGCCGAGGCCGGCTTCTCCAACGGCGCCATCAAGCCGTACTTCCCCACCAAGGATTCGCTCTTCGAGGCGACCTTCACCCACGTCTTCTCGCGCACCAACGAGCGGATTCAGCGCCGCGTGCGCGGCCTGCGCGGCTGGGACGCGGTCCTGGCCTTTGCCCAGGAGGTGCTACCGCTCGAGCCCGGCTCCCTGGACGAGGCGCGCGTCGTGGTGGCGTACTGGGCCCTGGCCGCGCAGTCCCCGGCCACCGGCCAGCTCATGGTGCAGCAGCAGGCGCAGTGGCGGCAGTGGCTCACCGATTGGGTCGCCGAGGCGATGGTCGACGGCGAGGTGCGCCAGGGGGTGAGCGTGAGCAACGCGGCCGAGGCGCTCCTGACCTTCTTCGAGGGCGCCCAGATCGTGGGGGTGATCGACCCCGTGGGCGGCTCCGCGCGCTCCCTTCACGGGCAGCTGGATCAGCTGATCGACGGCTGGGCCGTGTGGGGCTCCGGGCGCGAAGACGACGGCGACGACGAGGGCGGCAACGGGTCCGCCGGCTGAGCCGGCCGCCGCCGACTCGGCCGGGACCGTCGGCGAAGCCCCGGAGACTCACAGCTAGACCGTGGGTGACTTTTTCTCTCTCCCGGCGTAGATTCTCCAGGTGATCCGGATCACCTCCTGACGAGTCCTCCCGTCAAGCGGCCGGAGCAGCGAGCTTCGAGAGAAGAGGAGCGCGTCGATGACGACCACCGCCCAGCCCCGCGCCCGCGAGGAGCACACCCTCGCCGAGTCGGTTGACTTCGAGTCCTTCCAGCGCGCCGCGTCCACGGCGTTCGTGGGCCTGCAGGCCGAGGCCATCACCTCCACGCCGTTTGCCGGCCGCATCCTCGCGCACCGCTACGACGACGTCTCGCTCTCCCGCGTCGACGCCCGCGCCCACCGCGTGGTGCGCACCGACGATCTCATCGCGGCCGGCGGCGGCGGGCAGTTCAAGTTCACGCTGCAGCTCTCCGGCCACGGCCTGCTCATCCAGGACGGCCGCGAAACCCTGCTTCGCCCCGGCGACCTCGCCGTGTACGACACCTCGCGCCCCTACTCCCTCACCTTCGAGGAGGAGTGCGGCATCTTCGTGGCCATGGTGCCCCGCGAGCGCCTCGGCGCCACCGCAGACGACGTTGCCGAGCTCACCGCCCTGCGCCTCGGCGGCGACGGCGGCCTCCTCGACATGGTCGCCCCCACCATGGGTGGGCTGGCTCGCCGCATGGCGCAGATGCCCGGCAACGGCCGCCGCCTCGTGGGCAACACGGTCGAGCTCATCGTCACGCTCTGCGACGACGAGGCCCAGCGCCGCCTCGGGGACACCGAATCCGGCCGCCGCGGCACCCTGCGCCGCGTGCACCGCTTCATCGAGGACCACCTCGCCGACCCGCGCCTGAGCCCTCAGCTCGTCGCCGACGCGCACTACATGTCGGTCCGCGCGCTCTACAAACTCTTCGACGACACGGGAAGCACCGTCGCCGCCTGGATCCGCCGTCGCCGCCTCGAGCGGGCGCGCGCCGATCTGCAGGACCCCGCGCAGCGCACCATCCCCGTCGGGGTCGTCGCGGCCCGCTGGGGTCTCCCGGATCCCGCCCACTTCTCGCGGCTCTACCGTGCAGCGTACGGTTGCTCGCCCTCGGAGGAGCGGCGGGCGGAGGCCGCCTGAGGCGGCCACCACGTGAGGAAGGCCCGACGGCGTGTGGTTGCCACACGCCGTCGGGCATTCTGGTCTCCGCTCGCCGCCCGCTGGGCGCGCCGCGAGCGGGAGTCGTCATCCCGCGCACGCATCGTCAACTGGCGTGCGGGGCAATGACAGACACGGGCCTGTGATCTGGGCCACCCTGGAGTATCCACTCGTTTCCCCTGCCTGGAGGTGTAGCTGTGAGCAGCTCTCGCACCGCGGCCCCCGCGACGTCCGGCACGACGTCCGCGTCGCCCCGCAAGATCGGCACGCTGTCGCTGATCCTCATGATCATCGCGGCGTCCGCGCCCCTGACGGTGGTTGCCGGCGGCACCACCAGCAACTTCGCCGTCACGTCCGTGCTCGGCATCCCGCTCTCCTTCGTGGTCCTCGGCATCATCCTGGCGCTGTTTGCCGTGGGCTTCGCCGCGCTCTCAACCAAGGTGCAGACGGCCGGCGCGTTCTACTCCTACGTGGCCCGCGGCCTGGGACGCGTGCCAGGCGTCGCCGCCGCGTGGGTCGCGATTGTTGCCTACAACGCCATGCAGATCGGCATCTACGGCATGTTCGGCTTCGCCACGGCCGACCTGTTCGCCTCCGTCTTCTCGATCACGGTCCCGTGGTGGGCCTGCGCGATCGGCGGCTGGGTGATCGTCGGCATCCTCGGCGTGAACGCGGTTGACCTCTCCGCCAAGGTGCTCGGCATCCTCGTGGCGCTCGAGTTCCTCGTGGTCTTTGTCTACGACTTCATCGCGATCGGCACCGCGCCGGAGGGCATCTCCGCCGCCGGCTTCGCCCCGGGCGAGCTGTTCACGGGCGGCGTCGGCGCCGTCCTGGCCTTCTCGGTTGCTGCGTTCATGGGCTTCGAGTCCGGCGCCATCTACACCGACGAGGTGCGCGATCCCCGCAACACCGTCCGCCGCGCCACCTTCGGCGCCGTGATCGTCATCGCCGTGTTCTACGCGTTCTCCGCGTGGGCCATGGTCATGGGCGAGGGCGCCTCCAACGTGGTGGCCAACTCCGCCGAGAACGGCCCCGGCGTGGTGTTTGCGATGCTCGGTTCCGCCCTGCCCGTCTGGGCCGTGCAGCTGGGCCAGGTGCTCTTCGTGACCTCGCTGCTCGCGGCGCTCGTCTCCTTCCACAACGTGGTCTCCCGCTACCTGCGTTCGCTGGCTCGCGAGGGCGCGCTTCCCGCCTTCCTCGCGACCTCGCGCGGCGTGGGCCAGGCCCCGGTGGCCGGCTCGCTGACGCAGTCGGCGCTGGCGATTGTGGTGCTGCTGATCTTCGCGGTGGCAGGTGCCGGCGCCGAGGACCCGATCATGTTCCCGGTGCTCACGCTCTTCACGTGGCTGACCAACGTGGGCGCCCTGGGCCTGGTGGCCCTCATGGCGCTGACGAGCTTCGCCGCCCTCGTGTTCCTGCGCCGCAACCCCGACGGCCACGGCGTCTTCACTCGCGTGGTGGCCCCGCTGATCGCCGGCGTGGCGCTGGGCATCCTGGTGGTCACGATCATCATCCAGTTCCCCGTGCTGGTGGGCCTCGAGCCCGGCAACGTCCTGAACTGGCTGCTGCCGCTCATCGCGCTCCTGCCCGGCGTCATCGGCGCCCTGTGGGCCATGTGGCTGCGCGGCACCTCGCCCGAGCGCTTCGCCCGCATCGGGCACGGCTCCGCCGCCGAGGACGCGGAGGGCGTGGGCCTCTAGGGCTCGCTGGCTTGGCGGCTCCGCCCGGTTGCCCCGGTGTGGCCCGCCCCGCACAACGCATCAAGAAAACGACGGGAGATCGTCTATCCGACGATCTCCCGTCGTTTTCTTGATCTCCGGCGCTGGAGGGGGACGATCGGCGCGTCAGAGGCGCGACGGCGGGTGGTCTGGCGGCGCGGGTGCCGCACGGCACGCTCACTGCACGACGGCGCGTGGCGCGGACCGTGCGCGCCTCACCACCGCGCGCCTCACCGTGGTGCCCCGCGCCCAACGCGCGGCGCCCGCCCGAGGCGGGCGCGCGCCGTCGTGCACTCAAAGACAAGGCGCGTGCCGGGATGCCGTGGCCCCGCTCACGCGTCCCGAGCATGCTTGAAGCAACGCGGGCGCGAGCCCGCACCCCATGCAGAACCACGGAGGGACGACCCGCATGTCCGCTGAAGCCACCACCACGTACCCCACCTCGCAGGAGCTGCGCCAGGCGTTCGGCCTGGCCGAGGCCGGCCGCGAGATCTTCGACCCGGCCACCGGCGAGCTCGTCGGCTTCGTCCCGGCCGTGACCGAGGCCGACGTGGACACCGCCGTCGAGACCGCCCGCGCCGCGCAGAAGTCCTGGGCAGCGACGCCGCTGGCCGAGCGCCAGGCCTACATGCTCAAGGCCGCCGACGCCATCGAGGCGCGCGCCGAGGAACTCGCCGTGCTGCTCTCCCGCGAGCAGGGCAAGCCGCTGAACGGCCCGAACGCCCGCTTCGAGGTCGGCGCCTGCTCCGCGTGGCTGCGCGCCACCGCCTCCTTCGAGCTGGAGCCCGAGGTCCTCTTCGACGACGAGTCGGGCCGCGCCGAGCTGCACTACCGCCCGCTGGGCGTCGTGGGCGCCATCGGCCCGTGGAACTGGCCCATGATGATCGGCATCTGGCAGATCGCCCCGTCCCTGCGCATGGGCAACACGGTCATCGTGAAGCCCTCCGGCTACACCGCCCTCTGCGTCACGGCCATGATCAACGTCATGAACGAGGTGCTCCCGGCCGGCGTGCTGCAGATCGTCGCGGGCGACCGCGTGGTCGGCAACGCCATGACCACCCACACGGGCATCGACAAGATCATGTTCACGGGCTCCACCCCGGCCGGCAAGGCGATCGTCAAGGCCGCCGCCGACACCCTGAAGCGCACCACCATGGAGCTCGGCGGCAACGACGCCGGCATCGTGCTTGACGACGCCGATCCGGCCGCCATCGCCGCCGATCTGTTCTGGGGCGCCTTCATCAACACGGGCCAGACCTGCGCCGCCCTGAAGCGCCTGTACGTCCCCGAGTCGATCTACGAGCAGGTCTGCGAGGAGCTCGTCAAGGTCGCCCAGGCCTCCCCGATGGGCGTCGGCCTCTCCGAGGAGAACGTCCTCGGCCCGCTGCAGAACAAGGCCCAGTTCACCATCGTCAAGGACCTCGTCCAGGCGGCCAAGGACTCCGGCGCCCGCGTGCTGATCGGCGGCGAGGCCCCGGCCGAGGACGCCGTCGGCTTCTTCTACCCGACCACGCTCGTTGCCGACATCGACAACGACAACCCGCTGGTCACCGAGGAGCAGTTCGGCCCGGCACTGCCGATCATCAAGTACACCGATCTGGAGCAGGCCATCGAGTGGGCCAACGCCCTCGAGGTTGGCCTCGGTTCCTCCGTGTGGTCCTCCAACCGCGAGCGCGCGCTCGAGGTGGCCGCCCGCCTCGAGGCAGGCACCACGTGGATCAACAAGCACGGTGCGATCGACCCGCGCATGCCCTTCGGCGGCGCCAAGCAGTCCGGCTTCGGCCTGGAGTTTGGCGTCGAGGGCCTTAAGCACCTCGGCCAGCCGCACGTGATCAACTTCTGATCGCTTCCGCCCGGGCAGCGTGATCGCGCCCGGGCGGTACGCGGCGGGCCCTCCCCGTGGATGTGGGGGAGGGCCCGCCGCCGCTCTCGCCAGAGCACACGACACGGCGCCCCGTTCATCGTCATGGAGGACGGGGCGCCGCTTCGCGTCCGCGTGGGCGTCGCCGGGCGGTGGCGCTGCCCGACGGCGCGTGGCCGGGTGGGCGGCGGGCTGGGCGCAGCACCCATCGGGGCATGTTTGGCGGCAAAGCACTAGGCGCGCGGCGTCGCCCCGGCACGACACAATGGAGCCATGAACCCCCTGCTGTCCCGGCTGAGCCTGACGCACCTGACGCGCGACTTCGGGCCGCCCACGGTGCAGCGCGCCCGCGGCCTGGAGCGCGGCGTGCGCATCACCGAGCGCGCCGTGAGCGAGGGGCGCTACGTGGCCATGGGGACCGTGGAGGGGACGCACCGCTACCAGACCATGGTGGTCCTGACGGAGCACGCGAGCGGCGTCAAGGTCGCCGGAACGTGTTCATGCCCCGTGGCGCATCAATGCAAGCACGCCGTGGCCATGTGCCTGGTGCTCATGACCGAGCAGGGCCCCGCCGTCATCGCGACGCGGCGCCCCGACCTCTGGGCCGATCCGCTCGAGGAGATGTTGCGCGAGTTCGCCTCCCTGGCGCCCGGCCGTGGCCGCAAGGCGCAGCAGGCGCCAGCGCGCATGGGGCTGCGCTTCGAGCTGGACCCCACCCCCTCGCGCTACGGAGGGCCCTTGGGGTTGACCTTGCGACCCATGCGCATCGGCAAGACCGGCCGCTGGGTCAAGGCCGGCGCAGCCTGGTCCGACGTGAACGCCTACGGCTCCGGGGTGCTCGACGACGCGCAGAAGGCTGCGCTCGAAACGGTGGTCGTGGCGCTGGACGGGCCCGGCGCGGCCGGGCAGGAACGCGCCATCGAGGGGGCGCCGCCGCGGATCTGGGCCGCGCTCGAACGCGCGGCCGAGGCGGGGGTCGAGTTCCTCGCCGACGAGGGTTTGGTGTCAGTGGAGTTGGCGGCCGGACGGGCCTCCGTGGTGCTGACGGTGGACGACGCCGCGCCGCGCGACGCAGGACCGCGCGACGCCGCGGCGGGCGACGGAGTGGCACCGTTGCCGCTGGATGCTGGGAGCGCGAACGCCGGGGCGGTCGAGGCCGCGGGCGGTACCGGGGGACCGAGCGAAACGGGCGCCTCGGTCGCGCTGGGCGTGGACCTGGACGGGGCGGTGTTCTCCGGTCGCGAGCTCATCCCGGTGGGCCGCCGCGCCCACGGCGCCCTGCTCCTGACGCCCGCCTACCCGTCCGTGGAACCCGGCGCCTCGGCCGTCTATCGCGGCACCCTCGTGCGCTTCGAGCGCCCGCTCTCCGATCGCCTCAGTTACATGCTCCGCACGGCACGCACCGTGCCGGTTCCCGCGGAGGGCAGGGAGAAGCTGGTCGGCGAGCTGCTGCCGCAGCTGGCCCAGCACGTGCCCGTGGTGGCCGCGGACCCCGCCTGGCGCGCCCACATCCCCGAGCCGCCGGCGCTCGTGGCGGTGCTGCGCTGGAATGGTTTCGAGCCCGCCGAGCTGGGTTTCGGCTTCGAGTACTCCACGCCGGACGGCCCCACCGTGGTGCCGCTCGGTCCCGCGCTCCCCGGCACCCCCGGCCCGCATCGCGCCCCGCAGGACGAGGCCGCGGCGCTCGAGGCCGTTGTTGCCGGGCCCCAGGCCCGCGCCCTCCTGGAGCTCGACCGCCAGGGCAAGCCCCGCGCCGTCGGGCCTTCCTTTGCCGGT
>JALAHE010000130.1 GCA_022712075.1 Galactobacter sp. | reverse complement strand
CGCCCAATAAATCCGGATAACGCTTGCGCCCTACGTATTACCGCGGCTGCTGGCACGTAGTTAGCCGGCGCTTCTTCTGCAGGTACCGTCACTTTCGCTTCTTCCCTACTGAAAGAGGATTACAACCCGAAGGCAGTCATCCCTCACGCGGCGTCGCTGCATCAGGCTTGCGCCCATTGTGCAATATTCCCCACTGCTGCCTCCCGTAGGAGTCTGGGCCGTGTCTCAGTCCCAGTGTGGCCGGTCACCCTATCAGGCCGGCTACCCGTCGTCGCCTTGGTGAGCCACTACCTCACCAACAAGCTGATAGGCCGCGAGTCCATCCCCAACCGAAATTCTTTCCACCACCAGGCCATGCGGCCAGTAGTCATATCCGGTATTAGACCCAGTTTCCCGGGCGTATCCCAGAGTCAGGGGCAGGTTACTCACGTGTTACTCACCCGTTCGCCACTAATCACCCCAGCAAGCTGGAGGTCATCGTTCGACTTGCATGTGTTAAGCACGCCGCCAGCGTTCATCCTGAGCCAGGATCAAACTCTCCGCAAAAAAACATTGCGAAACAACCAACCAACAACGGGAAAACGTCATCAAATCAGCTGCATCAATTTGTATCCATGGCTATCGCCCGCATCGCCCCCACGGGGTGAGAGCGGCGAGCAACACCATTTCAAATAAAAAAAGGTGTCAACAAACTTGGCACACTATTGAGTTCTCAAACAACGAACACCCCACCAGCTAACCGCAGCGCTCATGCGCTGTTCTCACTACGATGAAGTTTCTATGTCGTCCGTTCGTTTTGGTATCCCAGAACGTCGCGGCGACAAGAGAAGACTCTACACGGATTCCTGAGACAGGCAAAATCGGGCCCTCCTTCGATCGAAGGCCGGCGATTCAGCGTCACTTCCGCGAGATTCCGGGGATTCTGCGCAGCAGCACCCTCCCGCCACGCGTCGTTCACCGCGCAAAAGTACCCGATTCACCTCAAAAATGTGAGGCAGGTCACTGGAATCTTCCAGCAATGTGCACGGGCAGTGCGCCTCCTGAGGCGAGGGCGCCCGCCGGTCCCCTCTACAGACGCGAAGGGCGGCCCGCTCTTCAGCGGGCCGCCCTTCGCGCAGCACATCTCGTGTTCGTCCCGCCGGCGGCGGTGGGTGGAGGGGCACCGGCCCCTCACCTCGGCGTTGATCAGACGCCGGCCTCCCCGCGCTTGCGGGAGATCTCGTAGAGCGTGATGCCCACGGCCATCGAGGCGTTAAGCGACTCCATGGCGGAGTCGATCGGGATCGAGACGATCTGGTCGCAGTTCTCGGAGACCAGGCGGGAGAGGCCCTTACCCTCGGAGCCCACCACCACGATGACCGGCTCGGTCGCGAGCTCGAGGCCCGGCAGCAGCACGTCGCCGCCGCCGTCCAAACCCAGCACGTAGTAACCCTGGGTCTTGGCCGTCTTGAGCACGGAGTTCAGGTTGGTGGCACGCGTGACCGGAACGCGGGCCGCGGCGCCGGCGGAGGTCTTCCACGCGGTGGCCGTCACGCCGGCGGCGCGACGCTCGGGGATCACCACGGCCTGCGCGCCAAACGCGGAGGCGGAACGGATGATCGCGCCGAGGTTGCGCGGGTCGGTGATGCCATCAAGGGCGATGACGAGCGGCGGGTGGGCCAGGTGACCGGCCTTGTACTGACCGGCCAGGCGCTGCAGGGTCTCCCCCGAGTCCTCGTACTCGTACGGCGGCACCTGCAGGACGACGCCCTGGTGCACCGACTCGTCGGTCATGCGATCGAGCTCGAGGCGGCTCTGCTCAAGCAGCGGGATGCGGCGCTCCGCGGCGATCTTCAGGATGTCGCGCACGCGGTCATCGGTCTCGAGGCGCGTGGCAAGGTGCAGGGCCTTGGCCGGGATGTCGGCGCGCAGCGCCTCCAGTACGGAGTTGCGGCCGGACACGTACTCCTCGGCGCGCTTGTTGCGGCCGGTGTGACGCTTGGGGGCCACGCCGCCGGGGCGCTTGGCCTCCGCGCGCTCCTTGAGCATCTTGGCGCGGTGCGCCTTGTGGTAGACGCGGTCCTCGGCCTTGGGCGTGGGGCCCTTGCCTTCCAGCGCCTTGCGGCCGAGCCCGCCCGTGCCCTTGAGGGGACCCTTCTTGTTGCGTGGTGCCTTCTTGGGGGCGGACATGCCTGACCTCTCGTCGGTAAATCTGCGCGCCGGTGGGCGCGGCACCAGTCTACGCAAGCCGACGCGCCTTGCGGCGGCGCACGTGTTCCGCGTCACGACAGCGTGCTGTCAAGTCGCGGGGTCGCGGACACAGAACGACGTCGGGCACCACCACCGCTCCCGCATGCGCAAAGTGTGGTTGGCGCGAGTAAAACTCGCGCCAACCACACTTTGAGCATGCACTGCTGGGACGGCGGCTCCGCCGGGGGCGCTCAGTCGCGCTTGAGCGACCAGCTCGCGCCCTGGGCGCCGTCGGCCACCTCGATGCCGGCGGCCGCGAGCTCGTCGCGGATCGCGTCGGAGGCGGCCCAGTCCTTCGCGGCCCTGGCGGCGGAGCGCGCCTCGAGGCGCGCCTGGATCAGCACGTCGAGCGCCGTCTGCGTCGCGGCGTCGGCGTCGGTCCCGCCCGCGGGCAGCTCGCCGAGCCCCAGCACCTCGAGCATGGCCTCCACCGCGGTGACGGCCTGCGCTGCGGCCTCGGCGTCGCCAGCATCCACGGCGGCGTTGCCGGAGCGCACCGTCTCGTGCAGCACGGCCAGGGCCGCCGGCACATTGAGGTCATCGTCCATGGCCGCGCCAAACGCCTCGGGCACGGTGCCCCCAACAAAACCGAAATCGCCGTCCTCGGGCACTACAAGGGCCCAGGCACGCTCGCGGAAGCGGTCGATGCGCTCCACGGCCGCCCCAGCCTCCGCCAACGAGGAGGGCGAGTAGTCCAGCTGCGAGCGGTAGTGCGCCTGGCCAAGGAAGTAGCGGACCACGCGCGCCGGGGCCACCGCCAGCATCTCCTCCGGGGAGATGGTGTTGCCGATGGACTTGGACATCTTCTCGCCCTCGTACGTGACGAGCCCGTTGTGCATCCAGAAGGTCGCGAAGGCGTCGCCCGCCGCCGTGGACTGGGCCAGCTCGTTCTCGTGGTGCGGGAAGCGCAAATCCAAGCCGCCGCCGTGGATGTCGAACGCCGCACCGAGGTACTTGTGCGCCATGGCGGAGCACTCGAGGTGCCAGCCCGGGCGCCCGCGGCCCCACGGGCTGGGCCAGGAAGCGGTCTCCGGCTCGGAGGCCTTCTGCCCCTTCCACAGGGCGAAGTCACGCATGTCGCGCTTGCCGCGCGGATCGGCGTCGGCCGCGTCCATCATGTCGTCAACGTGCTGGTTGGTCAGGTCTCCGTAAGCGTCGTAGGAACGCACGTCGAAATACACATCGCCGGAGTCGTCCAGAGCTGGGTAGGCGTGACCGGCGTCGATGAGTCGCTGGATCAGCTCGTGCATCTCGGTGATGTGGCCCGTGGCTCGCGGCTCGTAGGTGGGCGGCAGCACGCCGAGCGCGGCGTAGGCGGCGTGGAACGCCTCCTCGAAGCGGTAGGACAGCGCGAACCACGGCTCGTTCGGGCGGTAGCCGGGGCCGAGCGAGGCGGGGTCCTCATAAGAGAGGCGCGACTTCTCGAGGATCTTGTCGTCGATGTCCGTCACGTTGCGCACCACCGTGACCTCGAGGCCGCGATGGGTCAGCCAGCGGCGCACCAGGTCGAAGGCGACGGCCGAGCGGACGTGGCCAACGTGGGGCATGCCCTGCGTCGTGGCGCCGCAGTAGTAGAGCCCCGCCTTGCCGGGCTCGAGCGGCTCGAAGTCGCGCAGTTGCTGGGTGCGGGTGTCGTAAAAACGCAGGCTCACGCGCCCAACGTTAGTGCAGGTGGCCTGGCTGGGCGAGACGCTTGGCAAGGG
>JALAHE010000129.1 GCA_022712075.1 Galactobacter sp. | reverse complement strand
GCCTGGCGACCTCCACGAGCAGCCCGCGCCTGGGCCTGGACGGCGGGACGACCACCAAGCTGATCGCCACGATTGTGGTCGCAGCGCTCATCGTGGGCGCCTCGGTGCTCGGCTATCACACGATCATGAAGCTGCAGTCCTGGCTCACGTGGATCACGGGAGCCATCACGGTGCTCTACCTCGTCCTGGCGCTGCCGCACGTCGCCCACTCGGCCGTCGCCGCGATCCCCAACGGCTCGGCCGCCCACATGATCGGCGCGCTCGTCATGGTGATGACGGGCTTCGGGCTCGGCTGGATCAACATCGCCGCCGACTGGTCCCGCTACCAGCACCGCAACGCCTCCGACGCCTCGATCGTCGCTTGGAACACGATCGGCGGCGCCGCGGCGCCCATCATCCTGGTGATCGTCGGCCTGCTGCTCGCTGCCTCCGACGCCGACTTCGCAGCCAACGTGGGAGGCGACCCCGTGGGCGCGCTCGCCAGCATCCTCCCCACGGGCATCCTCATCCCGTTCCTCATCACGGCGATCCTGGCGCTCGTCTCCGGCGCAGTGCTCGGCATCTACTCCTCGGGCCTGACGCTGCTCAGCCTCGGCATCAAGGTTCCGCGCCCCGCCGCGGCCGGCATCGACGGCCTGATCCTGACCGTCGGCACGCTCTTTGTTGTCTTCGTGGCGCAGGACTTCATCGGGCCGTTCCAGTCCTTCCTCATCACGCTCGGCGTGCCGCTCGCCTCCTGGGCCGGGCTGCTCATCGCCGACGTGCTGCGCCGCCGCAAGCCCTACGCGGAGGAGGAGCTCTTCGACAAGCGGGGCCGCTACGGCTCCTGGGACGCCGTGAGCATCGTGACGCTCATCGTGACCTCCGTCATCGGCTGGGGCCTGGTCGTCAACACCTTCGCCGAGGCCGCCGCGTGGAACAACTGGCAGGGCTACCTGCTCGGCCCCCTCGGCTTGGGCGGGCGCGAGGGCGATTGGGCGTACGCCAACGTGGGCGTGCTGCTGGCGCTCGTGCTCTCCTTCCTGGTCGGTTACTTCGTGCGCGCGCCCAAGATCGCCGCGCAGGAGGCCCTCGGGTGAGGACCCGGCCGTGGCTCGTCGTGATCGACCCGCAGGTGATCTTCGCCGACCCGTCCTCCGACTGGGCCTCGCCGGAGTTCGACGCCGCGGCGGACACGATCGAGTCCCTGCTGCCGGCGTTCGGCGAGCGGGTCCTCGTGACGCGCTGGCTTCCCACGGCCTCCCGCGCCGGCTCGTGGGGTGAGTACTTCGCGGCGTGGCCGTTCGCCGACGTCCCGGCCGACGACCGGCTCTACGAGCTGGTGCCCCGGGCCGCCGGCTGGTCGCCGCACCCCACGCTTGACCGGCCGACCTTCGGCAAGTGGGGGCCAGAGCTGGTGGAACGGGTGGGGGAGAACCCCCGCCTGGTGCTGACCGGGGTGTCCACGGATTGCTGCGTGCTCTCCACGGCGTTGGCCGCGGCCGACGGCGGCGCGTGGGCGAGCGTCGTCTCCGACGGCTGCGCCGCCTCCACCCCGGAGAACGGCGCGGCGGCGCTGCACGTCATGGGGCTCTACCCGCCGCAGCTGCGCGTGCTGGGTTCGGCGGAACTCCTCGCGGAGCTCGCTCCGCCGGGGGCGGCCGGCTGACGCCCCGGTGTTTGCACTTTTCCCCGCGTATCAAGCGGGGAAAAGTGCAACGGCCGGGCAACGACGGCGCGCGGCCGGTGGCTAGCGCGGCTCGGGTCGGTCGCCGCTTGCCTCGTCCTCCCCGGCCAGGAAAGCGTCGAGGGTGGGCTCGCCGTCGGCACCAGCCGGCGCAGCGTCGTAGCCCGCGTAGCCGCGCGGCATGAACGTGACCCGCGGATCCGGGCCGCCACCCACGAAGCCAAAGTCCTCGCCGGATTCCTGGTCGAAGACGTCGGAGTCCTCCGGCTGGGGATCGGAGCCGAGCAGGCGCCGCGTGAGCGTGGCGGCGGCATCCAGGAGCGATGCGAGCGCCGCCTCGAGGTGATCGTCCCCAAGCCGCTCGCGGCGTTCGGCGGCCAGCAGCACGGCCCGACGCATGAGCTCCTTGGCGAAGGAACCCGTGGTGCCCTCGGCTGCCTCGGCCGCCTGGTCCAGCGCGGCCTCGGTGAAGCCGAGGTCCCGCGCGTAGACGCCGAAGAGCCGGCGGCGTTCGGCGAGGGCCGGCAGGCCGATCTCCACCGCGAGGTCCACGCGGCCCGGGCGCTGGGCCAGCGCCCGCTCCAAGACGTTGACGCGGTTGGTCGTCATGACGAAGGCGACGTCGGCGTCGCCGTCGAGGCCATCGAGCGCGTCGAGCACCTCGAAGAGCAGCGGCTGGGGCGTGTGGCCGCGCTGCATGGCGACGAGGTCGATGTCCTCCATCACCACGATGGCTGGCTGGAACGTCCGCGCCAGCTCGGCCGCTTCGGAGATCAGCCCGATCGAGGAGCCCGTGAGCAGCACGGCCGTGGTGCCCTCCGTGATGCTGAGCAGGTGCCTCACGGTGAGGGTCTTGCCCGTGCCGGGAGGCCCGTAGAGCAACACGCCGCGCTTCAGGTGCTGCCCGGCCTCGAGGAGTTCCTCGCGGTGCTCGGCGATGCCGACCACGTGACGGCTGACCTCCTCCAGGACGCCCTCGGGCAGGATGACGTCCTCCGCCCAGACCTGCGGGCGCTCAACAAAGGTGGCACCGGCCGAACCGCCGTACTCGTTGTGCTGGAACGACAGCACGCGCCCGCGCAGGACCGAGAGCTCGATCATGAGCTCCTTGAGCCGGGACTGGAAGGCGGAGGCGGCCGCCGTGTCGGCGCAGAGGATTTCCACCTGGGCCTGCGGGCGCCCGTACTGCGGGTTCGCCCCGCGCACGAGCGCCGCGATCGGGGCGCCCTCGAAGCTCGTGAGCCACACGCCGAACGCCACGACCTGCTCGGTGGTGTCAGGGCCGGTGGCGCGGAAGGCGTAGTCGACGGGCCCCTCATCGAAGGTCGACCACGCGCCGGAGGTGAGCAGATCGGTGAAGGACTGGTGCTGGCGCTGTTCGCCGCCCGAGACGCCGATGAGCCGGCCGCCGGCCTCCTCGCCCAGCCGATTCAGCGCGCGGTCCAGGTCCACCAGCCGGTGGTCGCCGAACTGGGCCACGGCCAACGGCACGCCCGCCGGCGACTGGCCAAGGTGCGCGCCCACGATCTTGCCGAGGGGAGTGAGCTCGCTCGGCTTGTTCACGGAGGCGAGGGCCGTGGCCTGCTCGAGGTAGGCGGCCACGGTCAGCATGATGTCGCGGTCAAGCGCCGGGAGCGCGCCGCCCGGCTGGCCCGGCGTCGCGCCGGGCACCGCGCCCAGGGCCGCCTTGCGCTCCGACGCCGCGCCCTGGCTCGCCCCTTCTATGGTGCCCTCGGCACCCGCCGTGCTCGCGCCGTCGTGCTTCTTGCCCTTGTGCTTCTTTCCCACGCCCATGCCCCGCTTCCCCCGCGGCCGTGCCGCGGGCATCAAGAGGTTGAGGATGAGGCGCTCGCCACACCCACGCCCGCCGCTACCGGCGCCGCGCCGCGCGCGCGAGGGGCCGGTAGGCTGGTGGCACCCATCTTTCGCGCGGACCGCAGCCGGCGGCCCGCCAAGATTCTTACGGAGTGCATTTTCATGGCAGCTGCCACCACCCTCGACAAGGTCATCTCCCTTGCCAAGCGCCGCGGATTCGTTTTCCAGGCGGGTGAAATCTACGGTGGTTCGCGCTCCGCGTGGGACTACGGACCGCTCGGCGCCGAGCTGAAGGAAAACATCAAGCGCCAGTGGTGGCAGACCTTCGTGCGCGGCCGCGCCGACATGGTTGGCCTGGATTCCTCCATCATCCTGCCCTCCGCCGTGTGGGAGGCCTCGGGCCACGTCGCGACCTTCACCGACCCGCTCGTCGAGTGCCTCTCCTGCCACAAGCGCCACCGTCAGGATCACCTGCTGGAGGCCTACGAGGCCAAGAAGGGCCGCGCGCCCGAGAACGGCATGGCCGACATCGTGTGCCCCGATTGCGGCACCCGCGGCCAGTGGACCGAGCCGCAGAACTTCTCCGGCCTCATGAAGACCTACCTCGGCCCCGTGGACGACGAGTCCGGGCGCCACTACCTGCGCCCCGAGACGGCCCAGGGCATCTTCGTGAACTTCGCCAACGTCGTGACCACCGCGCGCAAGAAGCCGCCGTTCGGCATCGGCCAGATCGGCAAGGCCTTCCGCAACGAGATCACCCCCGGCAACTTCATCTTCCGCACGCGCGAGTTCGAGCAGATGGAGATCGAGTACTTCACGGCTCCCGAGGACGCGCCCGCCAAGTTCGACGAGTGGGTCAAGGATTGCTGGGCCTGGTTCGTTGACCTGGGCATCAAGGAAGAGAACATGCGCCAGTTCGACGTCCCGGACGGGGAGCGCGCGCACTACTCGGACCGCACCATCGACTTCGAGTACAACTTCGGCTTCGGCGGCGACGGCTGGGGCGAGCTGATGGGCGTCGCCAACCGCACCGACTTCGACCTGAAGTCCCACATCGAGGCCTCGAAGCAGGATCTGTCCTACTTCGACCAGGCCTCGGGCGAGCGCTACGTCCCCTACGTGATCGAGCCCTCCTTCGGCCTCACGCGCTCCATGATGGCCTTCCTGGTCGACGCCTACACCGAGGACGAGGCCCCCAACGCCAAGGGCGGCGTCGACGTGCGCACGGTCCTGAAGCTGGATCCGCGCCTGGCCCCGGTCAAGGCCGCCGTGCTGCCGCTCTCGCGCAACGAGAAGCTCTCCCCGGTCGCCCGCGAGCTCTCCGACAAGCTGGGCAAGCACTGGAACGTCGACTTCGACGACGCCGGCGCCATCGGCCGTCGCTACCGCCGCCAGGACGAGATCGGCACGCCGTTCTGCATCACGGTGGACTTCGACACGCTCGAGGACAACGCCGTGACCGTGCGCGAGCGCGACACGATGAGCCAGGAGCGCGTGAGCCTGGAGAACATCGAGGCGTACCTGGCCGGCAAGCTGCTGGGCGCCGCGTGAGCGAGACCCTGAGCGGGCTGAGCTTCCGACCCTGGGAGGACGGCGACGACCTGCGCCTCCTCGAGGTGTGGGGCGGCCCGCGCACGCCCCAGGCGCACGAGGACCGCACCATGCTGCGGGCGAGCTCGGACACGCCCTTCGCCCGCTGCATCGTGGCGGAGGACGCCGGCGTGCCGGTCGCGGCCGCCGTGGTCTACTCGTCCTCGCTGCACCCACAGCGCTTCTGGTTCTACGCCGAGGTGGCCTCCGGGCTGCGCCGGCGCGGGATCGCCACGGAGCTGCTGCGCCTGCTGCGCCTCGAGCTGCCAGACGGCGCGGCCCTCAAAGCCCGCTACACGGTGGCCGCCGCGGGCGAGAACCCCGACGCGGAGGGTGCCGACGGCTTCCTGCGCGCCGCCGGCTTCAAGGACCTGCAGCGCTCGCGTTTGGTGGTCGTGGAGCCCGGCTCCCTGCCGCTGCCGCAGTTCTCCGACGGCGGGCTCACGCTCGACGAGGCGGCGACGGGCTCGGTGGAGCTCTCCCAGCTCGTGGCCGAGTTCTACAACGCCACGCACGAGTGGGACCCGAGCACCATGACCCTGGGCCTGGCCCAGACCATGCTGCTGGGCGATCACACGGGCGCCAAGGGCGCCGTGGTGCTGAGGGACAAGCCCAAGGCGGACGGCGGGCGCATCCTCGCCTTTGCCGTCTCCTACGATCCGGCGCGCCCCGAGGCCCCCACCGAGGTCTTCCTCGGCTGGGACCCGGCGCTTGGCCTGCAGGACGCGACCATCGCGACGCGCGGCCTGCTGGGGATGCTGGTGCACCAGTTCCCCGTGCAGCTCGAGGTCGACGACGCGATGGTGCCGCTGGCCCTCGTGATCGACGAGCTGGGCCCGCAGGAGAAGGCGACGGTCATCGCAACGAGCGAGATCGTCGCGACCGACGCCTGAGCCTCCGGCCCGCAACAACAGCGCGACGCCGGGTGGTCACCTTTCACGGTGACCACCCGGCGTCGCGCTGTGTTCAGCGAGCCGGGCCGCGTTCAGAGCATGCCGCGCAGCTCGTAGCCAAGCATGAGCGTGCTCGCGGTGGTCCAGTAGAACGTGATCTTGGCGTTGCCCATGATCGGCGAGCTCTGCAGCACCGTGAAGTTGGTCCATGCGAGCCCGCGCACGGTCGTGAAGAACGCCGTGGTCACGCGGCTGGGCCCGAACAGTTCGCCGAGCAGATAAAGCGAGAAGAGCGGCTGCAGATCGGCGCCGTAGTAGCGCTTGATCCGCTCGACGATGGTTGGGGTCGCTTCGATGAGGGCGTCGCCGTAGTGGAGGAAGTCGGCCTGATTCGAGGCCTTGGTTCCCACCGCGAGCAGGGCTCGCGGGAAGTCATCCACCATGTGGGTCACGAGCGCCTGCGCGGCCAGCCGACCCGTGCTGTTCTTGCAGCCCGCGGCCAGCGTGTAGAAGTCCTTCCAGTACGAGGTCACCTTGCCGCCGCTCAGGTGTCCGTGCAGATTGCGCAGGTACTCGGAGACAAACTCGAGCGCGATCCTCTTTGACCACACGGGGTCGTTGAAGTGCTCCGTGGACATGACGTGGAGGGTTCGCTCGAGGATCACCTCGTAGAACACCGGGAAGGTGCCGCGGGCGTCGCCACGCACGGCCAGGATCGAGTTGATCGTCTTGATCCGGGCCAGGGCGTCCGGCACCTCCTTGAGGGTGGAGGTGTCGCTGGCCTTGAGCAGGGTCGCCCGCTCGGCCTGACTCAGGCTCACCGTGCAGGCCTTCGGGGAG
>JALAHE010000016.1 GCA_022712075.1 Galactobacter sp. | reverse complement strand
CTCCGCCTCCATCGAGGCCGGCCTCGCCGCCTCCGGCGGCGACGTGTTCGACGCCGGTACGCTGCCGACCCCCGCCGCCGCCTACCTCGTGGCCGACCTGGGCGCCGACTTCGGCGTGATGATCTCGGCCTCGCACAATCCGGCCCCCGATAACGGCATCAAGTTCCTCGCCCGCGGCGGCCAGAAGCTCGACGACGCGATCGAGGACGCCATCGAGGCGCGCCTGAGCCAGGAGCCGCTGCGCCCGCACGGCGGGGAGGTGGGCCGCGTCCGTCGCTTCGCCGACGCCGAGGACCGTTACGTCATGCACCTGCTGCAGTCGCTCCCGCACCGCCTCGAGGGCCTCAAGGTCGTCATCGACGCCGCGCACGGCGCCGCCTCCGGTTGCTCGCCCGAGGCCTTCAAGGCCGCCGGCGCCGAGGTGGTCGTCATCGGCGCCTCGCCGAACGGCGTGAACATCAACGACGGCTACGGCTCCACCCACCTCGAGGCCCTGCAGGCCGCCGTGATCGAGCACGGCGCCGACATCGGCGTTGGCCACGACGGCGACGCCGATCGCTGCCTCACGGTGGATGCCGAGGGCACCATCGTCGACGGCGACAAGGAGATGGCCATCATGGCCATCGCCATGAAGGAGGCGGGCACCCTCAAGGACGACACCCTCGTCGTGACGGTGATGTCCAACCTGGGTCTCAAGCTGGCCATGAAGGAACACGGCATCAAGCTCGTGGAGACGGGCGTGGGCGACCGCTACGTGCTCGAGGCGATGCGCGCCGGCGGCTACAACCTCGGCGGCGAGCAGTCGGGTCACGTGATCATGGCCGACCACGCCACCACGGGCGACGGCGTCCTCACTGGCCTGCAGATCGCCTCGCGCATGGCTGCCACGGGCAAGAGCCTCAAGGAGCTCGCCTCCGTCGTCACGGTCCTGCCCCAGGTGCTCATCAACGTCCGCGGCGTTGACAAGGCCGCCGCCGCGACCGACGCCGCCGTCCTGGCCGCCGTGGCCCGCGCCGAGCAGCAGCTCGGCGACACCGGACGCGTGCTGCTGCGCCCCTCCGGCACCGAGCCCGTGGTCCGGGTCATGGTCGAGGCCGCCGATCACCAGAGCGCGCAGGACGTGGCCCGCTCGCTGGCCCAGACGGTGCAGACCGAGCTCGCGCTCGCCTAAGTCTTCCCGTTCCTAGCGCACGACGGCGCCCGGCTGAGCCGGGCGCCGTCGTGCTGTGTGTGGGCCAAGACCGCCCGACGACGGCCGTGGCCGCGCAAAGGGGCCCGGCACCAGTCAAGGTGCCGGGCCCCGAGGCGGATGGAGTGATGTGGTGAGGCTCAGGCGCCGCGGTTGGCCTTGAGCTCGTCGCGGATCTGGGTGAGGAGCTCGACCTGCGGATCGGCTGCCTCCTCCTCGGTGATGCCCTCCTTGGCTGCCTTGCGCTCGGCCAGCTTGTTCATCGGCAGGACCAGGGCGAAGTACACGGCCGCGGCGATGAGCAGGAAGTTCACGAGGGCGGTCAGCAGGGCGCCGAACTGGATGCCGTTGACGTTGAGCCAGTCATCAAAGTTGATGGGTCCACCCGTCATGAGGGCGATGGCCGGCATGAGCACCTTTTCAACCAGGGCGGTCACGACGGCACCGAAGGCGGCACCGATGATGATGCCGACGGCAAGGTCCATGACATTGCCGCGCATGATGAAGTCTTTGAATCCCTTAAGCATGGACACATCGTAAGACGCTGGAGGTGTATTTTCCACGGGCTTTCACAAACTCTTTTGCGCGAGATACATCACGGGGCGCCCAGCGGAGTGTCGTCAGAGCTTGCGCAGAAGCATGTGGTGGATCGAGTGATCCGCGTCCTTGGAGAGCACGAGGCGTGCACGCCCGCGCGTGGGGCGGACGTTTTCGCGAAGGTTCGGTTCGTTGATGCTGCGCCAGATGCCGAGCGCCGTCGTGACGGCTTCGGCGTCCGACAGGCTCGAGTAGCGGTGGAAGAACGAGGCGGGGTCGGCGAAGGCGCCGGAGCGCAGGCGCATGAAGCGGTCGACGTACCAGCGCTCGATGTCGCGCGTGCGGGCGTCGACGTAGATGGAGAAGTCGAAGAAGTCCGACAGGGCCAGGCCGACGGTCCCGTCGGCGCGGGGCCGGGCCGGGGCCAGCACGTTGAGGCCCTCCACGATGAGCACGTCCGGCTGATCAACGACGATGCGTTCGCCCGGGACGATGTCGTAGCTCAGGTGCGAGTAGCGCGGCGCCTCGACCTTGGGGGCTCCGGACTTGACGGCGGAGATGAAGCGCAGGAGGGCCTTCTGGTCGTAGGACTCGGGGAAGCCCTTGCGCTCCATGATCCCGCGGCGCAACAGCTCGGCGTTGGGGAAGAGGAAGCCATCCGTCGTCACGAGGTCGACCTTGGGGGTGCCGGGCCAGCGGCGCAGCAGCTCCTGCAGCACGCGCGCCGTCGTTGACTTGCCGACGGCCACCGAGCCGGCCACGCCGATCACGAAGGGCGTGCGGCGGCGATGCTCCCCGAGGAAGCGGGACGTCGCGGCGTGCAGCTTGTCGGTGCCCTCGACGTAGAGCGCGAGCAGGCGCGAGAGGGGGAGATACACCTCGCGGACCTCGTCCAGGTCGAGGCGATCGCCGAGCGCGAGCAGGCGCGCGAGGTCGGCCTCGTCGAAGGGCTGCTCCAGCTCGTTGGAGAGGCGGGCCCACGTCGCGCGGTCGAGCTCAACGAACGGGGATCCGGGCGTCTGCGGGACGGAGGCCGCCGGACGGAGGGGCTCGGGGGAAGTCACGTGCGCCATTGTTCACCGCGCGTGTGCGGGCACACAAATCATTCTGGCGGCAGTCGCTAGGATGGATTGCATGTGTGGAATTGTTGGATATGCCGGTCTCTCAGCGGACCGAGGTGGACACGACGCGGTTGACGTCGTCATGGAAGGCCTGCGGCGCCTGGAGTACCGCGGCTACGATTCGGCCGGCGTGGCCGTCGTGGCCGACGGCGAGATCTCCTCGCGCAAGAAGGCGGGCAAGCTCGTGAACCTGGTCGAGGAGATCGAGGCGCACCCGCTGCCCGCCTCCTCCACGGCCATCGGTCACACGCGCTGGGCCACGCACGGCGGCCCGACCGACCGCAACGCCCACCCGCACCTCGGGGACGAGGGCCGCCTGGCCCTCATCCACAACGGCATCATCGAGAACTTCTCGGCCCTGCGCGCCGAGCTCAAGGAGAAGGGCCACGAGTTCCTCTCCGAGACCGACACCGAGGTCGCCGCCGTGCTCCTCGGCGAGATCTTCCGCGGCGCGGGCGGGGGCGATCTGACGCGCTCCATGCAGCTGACCGCCTCGCGCCTCGAGGGTGCCTTCACCCTCCTGGCCGTGCACGCCGAGGCCCCGGGCGTGGTGGTGGCGGCCCGCCGCAACTCGCCGCTCGTGGTGGGCCTGGGCGAGGGCGAGAACTTCCTCGGCTCCGATGTCTCCGGCTTCATCGACTACACGCGCCGCGCCGTCGAGCTGGAGCAGGACCAGGTCGTGACCATCACGCCCGAGTCCTACTCCGTGACCGACTTTGCCGGCAACGCCGCCGAGGGCCGCGAGTTTGCCGTGGATTGGGACGCCGCCGCCGCCGAGAAGGGCGGCTTCGATTCCTTCATGGAGAAGGAGATCCACGACCAGCCGCAGGCCGTCGCCGACACGCTGCTCGGCCGCGCCGACGCCTCCGGCCGCCTCGAGCTGGACGAGCTGCGCATCGACCCGCAGGAGCTCAAGGACATCTCCAAGATCGTGGTGCTCGCCTGCGGCACCTCGGCCTACGCCGCCCACGTCGCGAAGTACGCGATCGAGCACTGGTGCCGCATCCCCGTTGACGTGGAGCTCAGCCACGAGTTCCGCTACCGCGACCCGATCGTTGGCCCGGAGACCCTCGTCGTGACGATCTCGCAGTCCGGCGAGACCATGGACACGCTCATGGCGCTGCGCTACGCCAAGGAGCAGGGCGCCCGCACGCTGGCGATCTGCAACACCAACGGCTCCTCGATCCCGCGCGAGTCCGACGCCGTGCTCTACACGCACGCCGGCCCCGAGATCGCCGTGGCCTCCACCAAGGCCTTCCTGGCGCAGATCACCGCGACCTACCTGCTCGGCCTGTACCTGGCCCAGCTGCGCGGCAAGCTCTTCCAGGGCGAGATCAAGGACATCCTGGCGGACATGGCCGACATTCCGGCCAAGATCCAGGACATCCTCGATCGCAAGGACGAGGTCATCTCGCTGGCCCACGCTATGAAGGACACCACGAGCGTGCTCTTCCTTGGCCGCCACGTCGGCTTCCCCGTGGCGATGGAGGGCGCGCTCAAGCTCAAGGAGCTCGCCTACATCCACGCCGAAGGCTTTGCCGCCGGCGAGCTCAAGCACGGCCCCATCGCGCTCATCGACGAGGGCCAGCCGGTCTTCGTGGTGGTGCCGTCCCCGCGCGGTCGCCACTCGATGCACTCCAAGGTGGTCTCCAACATTCAGGAGGTGCGCGCGCGCGGCGCCCGCACGCTCGTCATCGCCGAAGTGGGCGACACCGCCGTTGGCGAGTTTGCCGAGTGGGTCTTCCGCGTGCCGGAGACCAAGACGCTGCTCATGCCGCTCCTGAGCGTGGTGCCGCTGCAGATCTTCGCGTGCGCCCTCGCCGGCGCCAAGGGTCTGAACGTTGACCAGCCGCGCAACCTGGCCAAGTCGGTCACGGTCGAGTAGGCCACCGCACGCCGAAACAACAAAAAGCCCCGCAGCGTCGAGCTGCGGGGCTTTTTGTTGTTTCAGGCGTGGTGAGCGCGGCTACTGCGCGGCGTTGCGCGCGGCCACAAACTCGGCCAGCCACGCCGAGAAGTCGGGGCCGAGGTCCTTGCGATCGCTCGCGAGCTGCACCACTGCCTTCAGGTAGGAGAGCTTGTCTCCCGTGTCGAATCGGCGGCCGCGGAAGACCACGGCCGTCACGCCGCCGCCCTGTTCGGCCGGCATCGTGGCGAGCTCGAGCAGAGCGTCGGTCAGTTGGATCTCGTTGCCGCGGCCGGGCTCGGTGTGCTCCAGCACCTCGAACACGGCGGGGCTGAGGACGTAGCGGCCGATGACCGCGAGGTCGCTCGGGGCGTCGGCGAGGGAGGGCTTCTCCACGAGCGTGTTGACGCGGACGTAGTCCTCGCCCTCCACCTCGGTCACGTCGGCGCAGCCGTACGAGGAGATCGACTCGTGGGGGACCTCCATGAGAGCGATGACGGAACCGCCCACGCGCTCCTGCACGGCGATCATGTCCTTGAGCAGCGACTCGTTCTCGTCGATGAGGTCATCGCCAAGCAGCACGGCGAAGGGTTCGTCGCCGACGTGGCCCTTGGCGCGCAGGACGGCGTGGCCGAGGCCGCGCGGGTCACCCTGGCGGATGTAGTGGATGTCGCCGACGTTGGTGGGGCGCTGGATGGCCTCGAGCTTGGCGGTGTCGTCCTTCTCCCGCAGCTGCGCCTCGAGGAACGGCATGCGATCGAAGTGATCCTCCAGCGAGCGCTTGTTGCGCCCCGTCACCATGAGCAGATCGTGCAGGCCGGCGTCCACCGCCTCCTCCACGACGTACTGGATGGCGGGCATGTCGACGACCGGCAGCATCTCCTTGGGCATCGCCTTGGTGGCGGGCAGGAAGCGGGTGCCCATGCCGGCGACGGGGAAGACGGCCTTACGAACCTTGTGCTGACTCATACCCGCTATTGAACCATTCCTTGCGAAAGTCCCAGGGTTCTTCCGCCGCGCGCCAGCGGCATACGATCGATCGCGTGATAGTGGGAATCGGCGTTGATGTGGTGGCCCTCGAGCGCTTCGAGCGCAAGGTCGAGCGGACCCCCGCCCTCGTGGAGCGGCTCTTCTGCCCCGACGAGCGGGGACTGCATCCGCGCTCGCTTGCGGCCCGGTTTGCCGCCAAGGAGGCGGTCGCGAAGGCCCTCGGCGCGCCGGGGGACCTTCACTGGCACGATTGCGAGGTGGTGACGGCCCCGTCCGGCGCGCCGTCCATCAAGGCCACCGGCTCGGTGGCGGCGCGGGCCGCCGCCCTCGGCGTGTCGCGCTGGCACGTCTCCCTCACCCACGACGGCGACAGCGCCATCGCCATGGTCATCGCGGAGGGGGAGGGCTGATGCTCCCGGTGTTCCCCGGCTCGGCCGTGCGCTCGGCGGAGGCCCCGGCCATCGCCGCCGCCACCGCGGCGGGGGACCCGCAACGCTTCATCGTCCGTGCAGCCCACGGCCTCGCGAACGTGGTGCTGCGCCACCTCGGAGCCGCGGGGCTTGCCGCCCCCGAGGTGGCTGGACCCACCCCGCCGCGCACAGCGGTGCGCGCCCTGCGGGGTACCGGCGTGCGCGGCCGACGCATCGTGGCCTGGGTGGGGCCGGGCAACAACGGGGCCGACGGCCTGCACGCGTTGGCCCTGCTCGCCGCGCGCGGCGCCGAGGCCACCGCGCTGCTCGTGGCCGAACGTCATCATGCACCGGGGGCCGCGGCGCTGCGTGCGGCCGGCGGGCGGCTCCTCCCCGCCGACGGCCCGCGGGCGCTCGCCGCGCTGGCCGGCGCCGAAGTGGTGATCGACGCGGCGCTCGGGACCGGTGCCCGTGGGGGCCTGCTCCTCACAGGCCTGGACGCGGTGTCTCCTGAGGCCTGGCGCATCGCGTGCGACGTCCCCTCCGGGCTCGACGCCGATCACGGCGAGGCCGACGAGCGCGTGCCGGCGGCGGACACGACGGTGACCTTCGGGGCGCTCAAGGCGGGTCTCCTGCTCGGCCAAGGCCGCGCGCTCGCCGGCGAGCTGCGCCTCGTGGAGCTGCCTGGCCTCCTCGGCCCGGCCCTGCTCGGCGCCCCGGCGTTCAGCGTGCTTGACGAGGCCGAGGCGCGCGACAGCGTGCTGTCACCGCTGCCGGGAGATCACAAGTACTCCCGCGGAGTGCTCGGGCTCGTGGCCGGCTCTCCGGCCTACCCGGGTGCCGCGGTGCTGGCGGCCCACGCGGCGCTCGCCACGGGCGTGGGGATGCTCAGCGCGTTCACGCGCGGCACGGCCAGGCTGACCTTCACGGGCGCCGTGCCGGAGGCCGTCGTCTCGCGCCGGGACGAGGCACCGGGCGGCGCCGCGGCCTCCCGCGCGAGCGCGTGGCTCGTGGGCCCCGGCCTGGGGGAGGACCACGAGGACCTCGACGCCGCGAGGCGGATCCTCGCGAGCGGCGCACCGGCCGTCGTCGACGCCTCGGCGCTCGCCGTGGTGGCTCCCGCAGACGCCCCGCGCCTGCTCACGCCGCACGCCGGCGAGCTGCGCGCCCTGGCCCGGCGGATCGGTGCCGACTGGCCCGATCCGCTCACCCGGCCCGTCGCGGCGGCGACGGCCGCCGCCCGGGCCCTGCACGCCGTCGTGCTCCTGAAGGGCTCCACCACCGTGGTGGCGGCTCCGGACGGAAGCGCGCTCGCCGCCTGCTCCGCCGGGCCCGAGCTGGCGGTGGCCGGCAGCGGCGACACCCTCGCCGGGATCCTCGGGGCGCTGCTCGCGACACACGCCGCGCGGGCGGCCGCCGAGGGGCGCGCCCTTGGACACGCCGAGCTGGCGCGCCTCGGCGCCGCCGGCGCCGTGCTGCACGGTCTCGCAGCCCGGCTCGCTCCCGGGCGCGGTGCGGAACCGCTCGCCGCCGGGCTGCGCGAGCTCCTGGGCCCGCGCTGACACGTATGCTGGGATTTCGCGCGCCCCAGCGGCGCGCCGCATCGTGGCACCCGTCCGGGGCGCCGGCGTCAGCAGACCAGGAGAGTCGGAACACCCGTGGCCACACGCTTCACCTTTGCCGGGGGCAATCTCTCCAAGCTGGCGCGGCTTCCGCTCTACGTCCTGGCCCGCCCCGCCCAATGGATCGTGCCGCGCAGCCGCCGCGAGTGGGTCTTCGGCTCGGGCGCCGGCCTCTCGCAGGGGGCCTGGGAGCTGTGGCAGGAGGTCTCGGCGCGTGAACCGGACGCGCGGCTGACCTGGCTCGTCGCCAACGAGGCGCAGGCCGAGCAGGCCATCGACGCCGGCGTCGAGTTCGTCCCCAAGGAGAGCTGGGCGGGGTTCTGGCGCACCCTGCGCGCCGGCACCGTGGTGGTGACGCACGGCCTCGGCGACGTCAATCGCTACGGCTCGGGCGGCGCGTTCCTCGTGCAGCTCTGGCACGGCATCCCGCTCAAGCGCATTCACCTCGACTCCCCGGCCACCTTTGCCCTCGGCGGCCGGCTGCCCGCCGCAGCCGGCAAGCTGCTGCGCGGCATGTACCGGCTCTCCACGCGCGCCATCAGCCTCTTCCCGGTGCCCTCGCAGCTCGTGGGCTCGCGCATCGCGAGCGCGTTCGGACTGGATCCGGCGCGCATCGCCGTCACGGGGGACCCTCGCGACGAGGCCCTCGTGGCCGGCACCGTCGCGTCGCGTCGCGCCGCCTCCCTGCGCGTGCTGCTCGGAGCCGGTGTGCTCTCCGGCGAGGAACGCGATCGCCGCCTGATCCTCTTTGCCCCCACGTGGCGCGACGGCGAGGAGGACCCCACGGTCCCGAGCGAGGCCGAGCGGGACGCCCTGCAGGCGCTCGCCGAGCGGCTCGACGCGTTCATCCTCTTCCGGCCGCACCCCTTGGGCCTCGGCGCCTACCGCCGCGCCATCGCCGGCGCCTCGCGCTTGCGCATGGTCAGCTCCGAGGCCGTGCCCGACGTCAACGCCGTGCTTTCGGCGGTTGATGCGCTCGTCACCGACTACTCCTCGGTGGCGCTCGATTACTCCCTCGCGGGCGGGCACATCGTGTGGTTCGCCCCCGACCGCGCCAGCTACGAGAAGAGCCGCGGGCTCTACGAGGACTACGAGGCAACGACGGGCGGGCACGAGGACGCGTGGTCCGGCGTGATCGGCGAACTTGAGGCGCGCCTGAGCGGCGGCGAGGCGACCGAGGCCTCGCTCGAGGCGACGCGGGCCCTGCGCGATCGCTTCTTCGAGGTGCGCACCCCGGGGGCGCCCGGCCGGGTCTACGAACAGGTGCTCGCGCGCCGGGACGGCGGGGGAGCCGTGTCGGCTTCGTTGCCCGACGGCGCGGCGGCCCCGGGTGCCTCGCTCGCCGCCGCGGGCGGCGGCACCGGGCCCACCGTGTTTTTCGAGAGCTTCTACGGCCGCCGCGCGAACGACAACCCGGCGGGCATCGATGCGGCGCTGGCCAAGCTGCGCCCGGATGTGCGCCGCGTGTGGTCCGTCGCCAACGACACCGTCCGGGTGCCGGACGGAGCGATCGCCGCACTGGAGGGTTCCCCGGCGTGGGCGCGCGAGCGCGCGGCAGCCTCGACGCTTGTCGTCAACGACTGGCTGCGCACCCCCGTCGCGAACCGCCGCACCCAGAAGGTGCTGCAGACCTGGCACGGCACGCCGCTCAAGCGCCTGGCGCTGGGCCGTCCCAAGGTTGGCCTGCGCACGCGCCTGGCCGTGCTGCGCCAGAGCCGCCGCTGGGACGCGCTGCTGAGCCAGAGCCCGTTCTGCTCCACGGCGCTGACCGGCGACTACGCCTACCGCGGTCCCGTCTGGGAGACCGGCTACCCCCGCAACGACGCCATGGTGCTCTCAGATCGCGCCGCGGCCCGGAGGGCCCTGGGCCTGCCATCGGCCGGGCGTGTGGTGCTGTACGCGCCCACGTGGCGCGACGACGGGCGGATCGTGCTCGACGGCGCCGGGCTCGCGGCGCTCGCCGCCGCCCTGGGCGAGGGCACGACGCTCCTCGTGCGCGCCCATTCGCGCGTCGCTGAGGGCTTCGAGGGGGCGCCCGGCGTCCTCGACGTCTCGGAGCACGAGGACCTCGGGGAGCTACTGCGCGCCGCGGACGCCCTCGTCACCGATTACTCATCGATGATGTTCGACGCCGCCGCGATCTCGCTCCCGCTCGTGTTCTTTGTTCCCGACCTGGAGCTCTACCGCGACGAGCAGCGCGGCTTCAGCTTCGACTTCGAGGCACAGGCCCCCGGTCCGGTGGTCCGCGAGGCAGCGGCGCTGCCGGCCGCGCTCGGCGAGGTGGTCGATCGCCCGGAGCTGCACGCCGACGCGTACGCGGCGTGGCGGGAGCGCTACACGCCGTGGGACGACGGCGGCGCCGGCGCCCGCGTCGTCGAGCGCCTCGAGGCCGAGGGCTTCCTGCCGCCGGCGGCCTGAGCGCGGGTACAGCTAGGTTGATGGCTGGCTGCGTGTGCTGGGGTGTGCCGGCTACTCATGGGGTGGGGCCTGACGGCCCACCCCCAATCCTGCTGTAAGGAGGTTCCTCACAGGGATCTGCGCCCCCGCGTGTTCGCCTTTGCGCGCGTCAGGGAACGCCCCTGCGTCCAGCCTGCGACGGATCGTGGTGAGTAAGACACCCGCTTCAAGGGAGGCGTCCTTCATAGAGAAGGTAGGGCGAGCCATGCGTTTACGATGGTGGCGCCGATTTTGTGCTGAACAGGGCAGGCGCGGTCTCCGCGAGCCAGTCCCGACGGCGCTTCCACGGTGAAACGAATGTATCTGCCAAGTATGCACGGATTGGATGCTCAGTCGCAGCATCGACCTTCCTGGCTTCTATGGCTTGCAGGGTGGCTTCGTTGATTTCGGCTAGGGCGGCGGTTTTCTTGGCTACCTCCTCGGGGGTTCCGCTCGGCCACGAGACCACCTCCCGCGTGTGCGCGCTAAGAGCGATACCGTTGTTCACTTGTAGCTTCAGCCGTTCCAACGTGGCCATCTGCTTGTTCATGGATCTTGGGGAAAAGACGATGGCGACAAGGACGGTTACAACAGTTGCCAAGAGGGCTACAAACAGGGCGGGGTTTTTGAGCACTGCTGGCCCAACAAAGACCACCATCAGGCTGGCTCCGACCACAGCAGAGACAACAACTGCAACCGCGATGCCCCAGCCTCGGGCAGGGAATTTTTCGGCTGCGACAAGTCGCCAGGCGCGCCGTTCCTCCAGCTCCTCAAGCTGAGATTTGAGCGCCTTCATGTTGTAGCTTCCATCGTCGGCGCCCAAGCTATCGACCAAAGTTCGAGCGGCTTTCAGCGGGCGATCTCGTTGAAGCCACTGGAACCCGCCGCCGACTACGGCCGCAAGCGGTAATGCAGCGATGAGCTTGATGATGGTTTCGTCCATGTGCACATCATGGGGCACTGTCGCGCCCTCTCCCCATCCGTGACGTGTCCAACTCGCCGCAGACAAGGCGAATGCCGCACCCTCGCCAAAGAGTGCGGCATCTTGAAGTCATCTAACCATTTGAATCCAAGGTACCGTCCGCGCCAACGGGTGGCTACCGACCTACGTGAGGCAGCGACCTCTGTGTGCTTGCAGCGGCTGGCAAACACTAGGACCGCCAGCGGCCCAGGTGTATCTGGTTAGGAGGTTGGTGACACTTGCTTGATGGGTGTGGTGCTGATGCCTTGGTGGGTTCGTTCAGTGTTGTAGTACTTCAGGATGCGGGCGAGGTCTTTGGTGCGTTCGTCGTTTGAAGTGATGGGGTCGGGGTAGACACCATTCGGCGCCTAGGGTGCGGTTGAAGCGCTCGATTTTCCCGTTTTGCCAGGGGGCAGCGAGGCTTGATGAACTTCTGCTTGGTGCCAGGGAATCCACCGCGGCTTGGAAGGCTTTGGAGTGTCGGTAGGCGAAGGCGCTGTCGGTGATCACCTAGCGGATCACTCGGATCCCGTTCGAGGCGAAGCAGGCGGCCGTCCGCAGCAAGAACGCCGCACAGGTCTCGCTTTTCTCGTTGGGCAGGGACTCGGAGTAGGCCGCACGGGAATGGTCGTCCACCGCTGAATGCACGTAGTCGTAGCCAAGGCGGCGGTGTCCGCTGGTGTGACTTGCCTTGGATTGCTTTGGGTCAGCCCGCCCGCCGCTTCCGGGCGGGATCTTCCCGAGCTTCTTCACATCGACGCGGATCAGGTCCCCAGGCGCTGAATGCTCGTAGCGCTTGGTCTTGGCCCTGCTCGCACAGATCTGCTCACCAGTGGCTGGTTCCAGCTCTCATAGGAGGGGTTCTTCATACCGGTGCAAGATCCGCGTGCGGGTCCTGGCAGGCATCCCTGTCGCCTCAGCGATACGGGCCGGCTCTGGACCAGGACGCGTTCGATGAGCAGCTTGCGCCCGCCAACGTTCAAACGAGCATTGCGGTGAGACCCGAGGCCTCCTTGTTTCTTGAGTGGATGGATTCGACACCCCCACCGAAGCCGGGAGGCCTCCCCGCATACAGGACCTAGCTGTCACCAAGCTCGTGGCCGGGTGGAACTAGCCGTTCGTGCGGATGCGCGAGGTGTCTACCGTGCCCTCGCCCTTGGTGACGACGCCGCGCAGGAAGCCGCTGCCCCAGCACACGTGCATCGTGGCGAGGACGGCGGGGACCAGCAGGCGCACGCCGAGGGAACCGGCGTCCTTGGCCGTGGCCGCCGCCGCGAGCAGGAGCAGCACGTACAGCGCCACGGGGACGTAGATGAGGCTCGCGACGGCGCCGAGCGCGCCCGTGAGCACGCCGCTCAGCTGCAGCACCGCAACGATCGCGGCCAGGCCGAGCATCACCACGAGCAGCGGGGGAGCGAAGTAGCGCAGCGAATTGCGCGTGCCCAGGCGCCGCACGAGGTCGCCGCGCCACACGCCGGTTGCGTGGAACTGACGGGCGAGGGAACCCCAATCGGAACGCGGCCAGTAGGTCACGCGCAGGCTCGGGTCGAACCAGACCACGTGGCCCGCCTCGCGCAGGCGCAGGTTCAGCTCCCAGTCCTCGCCGCGCGCGATGCTCTCGTCGAAGAGGCCCACTGCCTCGAGGGGCTCGCGGCGGAAGACGCCGAGATAGGCGGACTCGGCCGGGCCCGCCTCGCCGTGGCCGTGGTAGGCGCCGCCGCCCAGGCCCGCGCGGGAGTTGTAGCCCACCGCGATGGCGCGCTGGACGGGCGTGCGGCCCTTGGCGCTCATGATGCCGCCCACGTTGGCGGCCCCGGTGCTCAGCAACGTCTGAACGGCGGAGCGCGTGTACCCCTCGGAGAGCGTCGCGTGCGCGTCGACGCGCACCACGATGGGGTGGCTCGAGGCCTTGATCGCGAGGTTCAGGCCCATGGAGATGTTGGTCTCCGGGTTGTGCACCAGGTGGATGCGGGGATCGGCGGCGCTGAGCTCCTCGGCGATCGCGTTGGTCGCATCGTGGGAGGGGCCGAGGGAGAGCACCACCTCGGCCTCGCCCGGGTAGTCCTGCGTCAGCACCGCCTCGACGGCCTCGCGCAGGTCCCGCTCCTCGTTGAGCACCGGCATGATGTAACTCACGGCGGGCCAGGAACCGGCGGAGGGGGGGGG
>JALAHE010000128.1 GCA_022712075.1 Galactobacter sp. | reverse complement strand
GCGAGGCTGAACCCCGTGTCACCCCAGGCCCGCACCGCCCCGGTGCCCGCCGCCACCGATCCGGCCGTGATCCGGAACTTCTGCATCATCGCCCACATCGACCACGGCAAGTCCACCCTGGCCGACCGCATGCTGCAGTCCACCGGCGTGGTCCAGGCCCGCGACATGCGCGCCCAGTACCTGGACCGCATGGACATCGAGCGCGAGCGCGGCATCACGATCAAGTCCCAGGCAGTGCGCATGCCCTGGGAGGTGGACGGGGTGGCCTACGCCCTGAACATGATCGACACCCCCGGGCACGTCGACTTCACCTACGAGGTCTCCCGCTCCCTCGCCGCGTGCGAGGGCGCCATCCTGCTCGTGGACGCCGCCCAGGGCATCGAGGCGCAGACCCTGGCCAATCTCTACCTGGCCATGGAGAACGAGCTCACCATCATCCCGGTGCTCAACAAGATCGACCTGCCGGCCGCCCAGCCGGAGAAGTACGCGGCCGAGCTGGCCAACCTCATCGGCGTGGAGCCCGAGGACGTGCTCAAGGTCTCGGGCAAGACGGGTCAGGGCGTCGAGGAGCTCCTCGACGAGATCGTCAAGCAGCTGCCCGCCCCGCAGGGCGTGCGCGACGCCCCGGCCCGCGCCATGATCTTCGACTCCGTCTACGACACCTACCGCGGTGTCGTGACCTACGTGCGCGTCGTCGACGGCGAGCTCAAGCCGCGCGAGCGCATCCAGATGATGTCAACCCACGCCCAGCACGAGCTGCTGGAGATCGGCGTCTCGGCCCCCGAGCCGCAGCCGACCAAGGGCCTCTCCGTGGGCGAGGTGGGGTACCTCATCACCGGCGTGAAGGACGTGCGTCAGTCCCGCGTGGGCGACACGGTCACCGGCAACGCGAACCCGGCCGCTGAGTCCCTCGGCGGCTACGCAGACCCGCAGCCCATGGTGTTCGCGGGTCTGTACCCGATCGACGGCTCCGACTACCCGGTGCTGCGCGACGCCCTCGACAAGCTCAAGCTCAACGACGCTGCGCTGTCCTACGAGCCCGAGACCTCCGCGGCGCTCGGCTTCGGCTTCCGCGTTGGCTTCCTCGGCCTGCTGCACCTGGAGATCGTGCGCGAGCGCCTCGAGCGCGAGTTCAAGCTGGACCTCATCTCCACGGCCCCGAACGTCGAGTACGACGTCGTGACCGAGGACAAGTCGCACCTGCACGTCAAGAACCCGAGCGAGTTCCCCTCCGGCAAGATCCTCGAGGTGCACGAGCCCATGGTGGCCGCCACGATCATCGCCCCGGCGGAGTTCATCGGCGCCATCATGGAGCTCAACCAGCAGCGCCGCGGCATCATGGGCGGCATGGACTACCTCTCGGAGGAGCGCGTGGAGATGCGGTACCGCCTCCCGCTCGCCGAGATCGTCTACGACTACTTCGACCAGCTCAAGTCCAAGACGCGCGGCTACGCCTCGCTGAACTGGCAGGCCGACGGCGAGCAGGTCGCCGACCTGGTCAAGGTCGACATCCTGCTCCAGGGCGAGCAGGTGGACGCGTTCAGCGCGATCACGCACAAGGACAAGGCCTACGCCTACGGCACCATGATGGCCACGAAGCTGCGCGAGCTCATTCCCCGCCAGCAGTTCGAGGTGCCCATCCAGGCCGCCATCGGCTCGCGCATCATCGCCCGCGAAAACATCCGCGCCATCCGCAAGGACGTCCTGGCCAAATGCTACGGCGGCGACATCTCCCGCAAGCGCAAGCTGCTGGAGAAGCAGAAGGAAGGTAAGAAGCGCATGAAGATGGTGGGCCGCGTGGAGGTCCCCCAGGAGGCGTTCATCGCCGCGCTGTCCTCGGATGAGACCAAGGACTCCAAGAAGAAGTAGTCATGCCTTCTGTTCTGCCGGACGGCGATCCGGCTCCCTTGGACGGCTCCCTGCCGGCGGAGGCCATGGCCTCCGCCGCGGGGCGCGCCCTGGGCCTCTACGTCCATGTGCCGTTCTGCTCGGTGCGCTGCGGTTACTGCGACTTCAACACCTACACGGCCTCCGAGCTGGGCCACGGCGCCTCGCGCGAGAGCTACCCGGACGCCATGAGCGCCGAGTTGGCCCTCGCGGCGCGGGTCATGGGGGAGGCCGGGCTCGAGCCTCGCCCCCTCTCCACCGTGTTCTTCGGCGGCGGCACGCCCACGCTGCTGCCGGCCGAGGCGCTCGCCTCGACGCTGCGCACCGCCGTGGGGCACTTCGGTCTGGTGCCCGGCGCCGAGGTCACCACCGAGGCCAACCCGGACTCAGTGACGCCTCAGTCCCTGGCGACGCTGGCCGAGGCCGGCTTCACGCGCGTGAGCTTCGGCATGCAGTCGGCCGTGCCGCACGTGCTGAAGGTGCTCGATCGCACCCACACACCCGAGCGCGTGCCGCAGGCCGTGGCCTGGGCCCGCGAGGCCGGCCTCAATGTCAGCCTCGACCTGATCTACGGGACCCCGGGGGAGTCCCTCGAGGACTGGCGCGCCTCGCTCGAGGCGGTCATCGCGATGGAACCTGACCACGTGTCGGCCTACGCGCTGATCGTGGAGCAGGGGACCAAGCTGGCGGCCCAGATGCGCCGCGGTGAGGTCCCGCCCGTGGACGACGACGATCACGCCGACAAGTACGTCCTCACCGACGAGCTGCTCGGTGCCGCCGGCTACTCCTGGTACGAGGTCTCGAACTTCTCGCGCGGCCCGGAGCATCGCGCCCACCACAACGTCGCGTACTGGCTCAACCAGGATTGGTGGGGCGTTGGCCCCGGGGCACACTCGCACCTGGGCGACGTGCGCTGGTGGAACGTCAAGCATCCGGCGGCCTACCAGCAGCGCCTGGACGCCGGGCTCTCCCCGGCGCACGCCCGCGAGGTGCCGGACGCCGAGGCGCGCCACCTTGAGGACGTGATGCTCCGCGTGCGCCTGAGCGACGGCCTGCCGCTGTCGATCTTGGCCCCCGAGGAGCGCGAGCGCGTGGCCGGGCTCGTCGCGGACGGTCTGGTCGAGCCGCTGCCGGCCCTGCGGGCCGGGGAGGACGGCGAACGCCGGCTCGTCCTGACACTTCGCGGCCGGCTCCTCGCCGATGGCGTGGTCCGCACCCTGCTTGGCTTCTAGCCCCCGCCGGACACAGCACGACGGCGCCGTTGCCACCTTGAGGTGGGAACGGCGCCGTCGTGCTGTGGTGAAGCTAGAACAGGCGCAGGTTGAGGCGGTACAGGTAGGGCCGCCCCTTGTTGACCTGGATGCCGCCGACGATCCCGGAGATCGTCATGAAGATCCACACCGCCACGGCGAGCAGCAGGAAGACCCAGCCGACCACGGGAATGAAGCCCAGCGCGAAGAGCGCCACGACCAGCACCGAGAGCGGCAGCGTGAAGTTGAACGCTTCCTTCGACTCCTGCGCAGTGAACGGTCCACGGTCCTTGTAGACCAGGTGGATGATGAGGCTCGGCACAAAACCGGCAAGCGAGAAGAAGTGGGCGATCGTGGCCCAGCGGCGATCCTCCGCCGGGGTGAGCGGGAGGGCCTGCGGCGCGGAACCGCTCAGCTCGGAGTCGTGACGTGGCGGCACGGAGGGACCTGGCGTGGACTGCGGGGACACTGCGCTGCCTTCCTCTTCTGGGTGGCGGACATGAGGCGAGTCCAAGCTTACGGACGCGAGGCCGTCCGACTTGGCTACGCCTCGCCCTGTGTGACGAAATCGATGAGTTCTTCGACCCGACCGAGCAGGCTCGGCTCGAGGTCACCGTAGTGGCGCACGCCGGAGAGGATGCGCTTCCACCCCAGGCCGATGTCCTCCTTGGTGCTGTGGGGCCACCCCAGGCGGGCGAGGATGCCGGTCTTCCAGTCCTCGCCGCGGGGGACCACCGGCCAGTCCTGGGCGCCGATGGCGGAGGGCTTCACGGCCTGCCACACATCGACGTACGGGTGGCCGAGAATCAAGACGTTTCCGGCGGCCCCGGGAACGCGCATGGCCTCGCGGGCGATGCGCTCCTCCTTGCTGCCGCTGACGAGGTGATCAACGAGGATGCCCAGCCGGCGCCGCGGGCCCGGCTGGAAGTCCTTGATGGCGGCGGCGAGGTCATCCACGCCGTGCAGGGGCTCCACCGCCACGCCCTCGATGCGCAGATCGTGACCCCAGACCTTCTCGACGAGCTCGGCGTCGTGCGCGCCTTCTACCCAGATGCGGGCGGCGCGGGCCGTGCGGGCCTTGGCACCCTCGACGAACACGGAGCCCGAGGCCGAGCGCGCCGGCGCCTGCTTGGCGCGCGCGGGGGCCGGGGCGGCGGCCGGCTCCACGATCTCCACGGGGGCCCCGTCGATGAGGAAGCCAAATCCGGCGGGGAACGTGCGCGTCTTGCCGCGGCGATCCTCCAAGACCAGCACGCGCACGCCGCCCGAGCGCTCGGTGCGCACGACCTCGCCGACCCACCCCGACTCCACGTCCTCCAGAAGTAGGCCGATCCTCGCTCCCACCTTGCGCGGGGCGGTGCGCGGCTGCGGGGTGATGGAGGTGGGTCCCCAGGCGTAGTCCACGGTGCTTCGACTCCTCGAGGGTGGTGTTGTGCGTGCCCTTTCAGGCTAGCGCCGCGGGCCCGGCGCCGGCGCGGCGGCACGCTGTCCGAGCGGGCTGGTGTTCAGCGAAGCGCGAACTAGAATTGGCACTTGAGGGCCACGAGTGCCAGAGTAGATCGGTCGAGCGGAAGGAGCGGGGACTCAGAGTGAGTGACCAGTTGCGATCTCAGGCGCGTCGCCTGCAGGTGTTGCGCGCCGTCGTGGAGGACTATGTCCACTCCCGCGAGCCCGTCGGATCCAAGGCCCTTGTGGAGCGCCACGGCCTGGGGGTGTCGGCAGCGACGATCCGCAACGACATGGCTGCCCTCGAGGACGAGGGCCTCGTCACCGCCCCGCACACCTCGGCCGGCCGCGTCCCCACCGAGAAGGGCTACCGCTACTTCGTCGACCGGATCGAAGAGGTCAAGCCCCTCTCCGCCGCCGAGCGTCGCGCCATCCGCTCCCTCCTGGAGGGAGCCGACGATCTTGACGAGGTGCTCTCCCGCACCGCGCGCGTGCTCTCCCATCTCACCCAACAGGTGGCGGTGATCCAGGTGCCCCGCCTCGAGACCGCCCGCGTGCGTCACGTCGAGCTCGTCTCTTTGGGGCAGCGCCAGCTCATGCTGGTGCTCATCTCCAGCGCCGGCGCGGTGCGCCAGCGCGTGCTCGCGGTTGACGAGGATCTGGTCGACGCCGAGGTCGGGCTCCTCAAGGAGACGGTGCTCGCGCTCGTGGCCGGCGAACCGGTGGCGAGCCTCGGGATCATCCTGGCGTCCCTGACCGAGCGCGTTCCCCTGCTCCTGCGCCCGCTCGCCGCGGCCGTGGCCGAGGGGCTCATCGACCTCGCCGAGGCCGAACGCCCTGATCGCATGCTCTGGGCCGGAACGGCCAACCTCGCCCGCGTCTCCGACGACTTCCGCGGCAACATCACGCCGGTCCTGGAGACGCTCGAGGAACAGGTGGTGATGTTGCGCCTGCTCTCCGAGATGGAGCAGGACGCCCACGGTGTGGCCGTGAGCATCGGCAGCGAGAACCCCCACGCCACCCTCACGCAGGCCTCCGTGGTGGCCTCGGGCTACGGCCCGGGCAACCACGCGATGATCGGCGTGGTGGGCCCCACCCGCATGGACTACCCAGGCTCGATCGCCGCCGTGCGCGCGATCGCCCGATATCTCAGCCGAATCCTCTCGGCTTAACCCCTCGTGGCGCCGACCGCGACCCCCGCGGTCCGGCGCAAACACAGCATCTGAAAGGAAGCGGAGCGAAGCATCATGGCGACGCACTACGAAACCCTCGGCGTGTCCAAGGACGCCAGCGGCGAGGAAATCAAGAAGGCCTACCGCAAGCTGGCCCGCAAGCTGCACCCCGACGTGAACCCGGGCCCCGAGGCCGCCGAGGAGTTCAAGGCGGTCACCCACGCCTACGAGGTGCTGTCCGACGCTGATAAGCGCGCCAACTACGACGCCACGGGCAACGAGAACGGCAACGGCGCGCAGGGCGGATTCGGCGGCGGCTTTGGCGGCTTCGGCGACATCTTCGAATCCTTCTTCGGCGGCGGAGGCCAGGCTGGCCCGCGCTCGCGGCGCGAGCCGGGCCGCGACGCCCTCGTGCGCGTCGAGATCAGCCTCGAGGACGCCGTCAAGGGCACCGTGTACCCGCTGCAGCTGCGCACCGCCGTGGTCTGCCCCGTGTGCGATGGCGAGTGCACCGAGCCCGGCACACACCCGCAGACGTGCGAGATCTGCCACGGCGCGGGCCACGTCCAGCGTCCCGTGCGTTCCATCCTGGGTCAGATGATGACCGTCGCCGAGTGCCCCGCCTGCCAGGGCTACGGCACCACGCTGCCCAAGCCCTGCCCCGAGTGCGCCGGCGCCGGTCGCGTCGCCTCGCAGCTGGAGAAGCAGCTGCGCATCCCTGCCGGTGTTGCCACGGGCACCCGCATCCACCTGGCCGGCCAGGGCGAGGCGGGTCCGGGCGGCGGCCCGCAGGGCGATCTCTACGTGGAGATCGACGTTGAGCGCCACCCCGTCTTCGAGCGCGAGGGCAACGACCTCAAGGCCGTGCTCACGGTCCCGCTGACCGCCGCCGCCCTCGGCACCGACGTGACGCTGGAGACCTTCGACGGCGAGCAGAACGTTTCAATCCGCCCCGGGACCGAGAGCGGCGACACCGTCAAGCTCGACGACCTGGGCGTGCCGCGCCTGCGCGGCGGCGGCCGCGGCGACCTGGTGGTCGAGGTCCGCGTGGCGACGCCGCGCAACCTCGACGACGAGCAGCGCGAGCTCCTGCAGAAGCTCGCGGCGCTGCGCGGCGAGACCTTTACCGAGGGCAAGTTCGAGACGCGCGGGCTGATGTCCCGCCTGCGCGACAAGCTGCGGGGCTGAGCGTGTCCCGCCAGGCCTTCCTCGATCCCGCTGCGGCGGCGGGCGTCGGAGTGGGGGAGAGCTTCGAGCTCTCCGCCGCCGAGGCGCACCACGCCAAGGTCAAGCGAGTGCGTCAGGGCGAGCAGATCGACGTCGTGGACGGCGCCGGCCGCCGCCTCGTGTGCGAGGTCGTCGAGGCCGAGGCCGGCGTGCTCGTGCGCGTCCTCGCCGAGGAGCTCGACGACGCCGCGGCGCGCCCGCGCTTTGTCCTGGTGCAGGCGCTCTCCAAACAGGATCGCGACCTCCAGGCCGTCGAGAGCTGCGTCGAGATCGGCATCGACGCCGTCATCCCGTGGCAGGCCGACCGCTCGATCGTGCGCTGGAAGGACGACCGGGCGGCCAAGGCTCACGCGAAGTGGGAAAGCCAGGTGACGGCCGCCGTCAAGCAATCGCGGCGCTCCACCCTGCCGCCCGTCGAGGCGCTCGTGAGCTCCAAGTCGCTCGCGGCCCGCGCCGCCGAGGTGACGGCCCGAGGCGGCCTGGTACTCGTGCTGCACGAGGCGGCCACGGCGCCCCTGCTCGGGGCCCTTGAGCCGACCCCCGACGGGGGACGCCCCGGTGCGGGCACCGAGATCCTGTTTGTTGTGGGACCAGAGGGCGGCATCTCGGACGCCGAGCTCGCGACGCTCGAGGCAGCGGGCGCCCGCACCGTGGTGCTCGGCACGCACGTGCTGCGCGCCTCGACGGCGGGCTCCGTGGCCCTCGTGCTGCTGCTCCAGGCCTACGGCGCGTTCGGCGCGCAGGCACCGGCCCCGCTGTCGCCCAGCACCGACTAGACTTGCGTTTCTAGACATCGCCCACGAGGAGAGGCCCCAGGCGTTCATGACGGAGAGCTCGACGAGCCAACCGGACACCCTTGATATCGCGTTCCCCGACGCTGCGAGCATGATCGCCACGCTCGGCCCCCAGGACACGCTGCTGCGCATCCTGGCCGGCGTGTGGCGCAACGTCAGGCTGCAGCCCCTCGGGGAGAGCCTGCGGCTCGTCGGCCCCGCCGCCGAGGTCGGCTCGGTCTCCCGGGTCATCGCGCAGGCCCGCTCCGCCGCGGCGTCGGGAGCCGCCATCACCTCCCAGGTGGTGGAGCGGCTCATCCGCGCCGAGAAGCAGCTGGCCGCCCCGGCGCCCGACCCGAACCTCACGGTCGACGTCCTGCGCCACCGTGGGCGCCACATCCGGCCCAAGACGGTGAACCAGGCCGCCTACATCGACTCGATGGACACGCACACCATCACCTTCGGCGTGGGACCGGCCGGCACGGGCAAGACGTACCTCGCCATGGCGCGCGCCGTGGCGGCGCTGCAGTCGAAGGAGATCTCCCGGATCATCCTGACCCGACCCGCCGTGGAGGCGGGGGAGTCGCTCGGCTTCCTGCCGGGCACGCTCGCCGACAAGATCGACCCGTACCTGCGCCCGCTCTACGACGCGTTGCACGACATGGTCGAGGCGGAGACGATCCCGCGCCTCATTGCCGCCGGCACCATCGAGGTGGCGCCCCTTGCCTACATGCGCGGGCGCACCCTGAACGACGCCTTCGTGATCCTCGACGAGGCCCAGAACACCACGGCCGAGCAGATGAAGATGTTCCTGACGCGCCTCGGCTTCGGCTCGCGCATGGTGGTCACGGGAGACGTCACGCAGGTCGACCTCCCGGGCGGCAAGGCCTCCGGCCTCAAGGTCGTTACCGAGATCCTGGCCGGGATCGATGACATCGCCATCTGCAGGCTGGATGCCGGCGACGTCGTGCGCCACCGCCTGGTCGGCGACATCGTCGACGCCTACACCCGTTGGGACGAGTCCCGCCCCAACCCCACCCAGCGCCGCCGCGGCGCTCAGCAGTCGAAGGGAAACGCCAAGTGAGCGTCGAAGTGAGCAACGAGTCGGGACTCGAGGCCGATCTGGAGGAGCTCACCGCGCTCGCGGGACACCTCCTCGATTCACTGCACGTGCACCCTGACGCCGAGCTCTCCATCGTGCTGATGGACGAGGAGGCCATGGAGGAGCTGCACCTGAAGTGGATGGACCTCCCGGGCCCCACTGACGTCATGTCCTTCCCGCTCGACGAGCTGCGCCCCGGCACCCCCAGCGCGCTGTCCGGCCCGGGCATGCTCGGCGACATCGTGCTCTGCCCCTCCGTCGCCGCCAAGCAGGCGGCGGCCGGCGGCCACAGCACGCAGGACGAACTGGATCTGCTGACCACGCACGGTGCTCTGCACCTGCTGGGCTACGACCACGACGAGCCCGAGGCTAAGGCCGAGATGTTCGGGCTGCAGCGCGAGCTGCTCGAGGCCTTCCTCGGCCGCCCCGCTCCCAAGGAGACGATCGCTTAAGTGACCGGATGGTTGCTCGTGGCCGTCGCGCTCGTCTTTGTCGCGACGGCCGCCGTCCTCTCCGCCGTTGAGGCGGCCTACCTTGCCCTGTCCCGCGCCGAGGCCGAGCGCCTCACGGAGGACGGGGCCCGCCCGCGCCTGGCCGCGATCCTCAAGGACCCCGTGCGCCACACGCGCGCCGTGCGCTTCTGGAGGATCTGGTTCGAGTCGGCCGCCGGCGTCGCCACCGCCCTCGCCTTCGTGGGCTGGCTGCACTCCGTGTGGTGGGCCGGCCTGTGGGCCACCCTCACCATGGCCGCCCTCGGCTTCGTGGTGGTGGGCGCCTCGCCGCGCCGCATCGGCCGCGCGCATGCCGGTGCCGTGGCTGCGGCGACCGCCCCGCTCGTCCGGGCTGGCGCCGTCGTGCTCGGCCCCGTCCCCGGCTGGCTCGTCCGGCTCGTGACGCCCGCCTCCGCCAACACGGAGGAGGCGACGTTCTTCACCGAGGAGCACTTCCGCGACCTCGTGGATCGCGCCAATGAGGCAAACGTCCTCGAGGACGTCGAGGCGGACATCATCCACTCGGTCTTCGACCTCGGAGACACCCTCGTGCGCGCCGTCATGGTGCCCCGCACCGACATGATCACGGTGAGCGCTGACGTCTCGGTGTCCAAGGCGCTGCGCCTCTCGCTGCGCTCGGGCTGCTCGCGCCTTCCCGTCATCGGCGAGGACGCCGACGACATCCGCGGCGCCGTGTACCTGAAGGACCTCGTGCGCCTCGCCCTCGAGGAGGGCCGCGCAGAGGAGCCCGTCATGGTGGGCGCCCGTCCCGTGCGCTACGTCCCCGAATCCAAGCTCGTCGCGGAGCTCCTGCAGGAGCTGCAGCGCGAGGCGACCCACCTGGCCATCGTGGTCGACGAGTACGGCGGCACCGCCGGCCTCGTCACGCTCGAGGACCTGCTCGAGGAGATCGTCGGCGAGATCGACGACGAGTACGACGCCGAGCGGGCCGAGGTCCAGCCCCTCGGCGAGAACGCCTTCCTGGTCCCCGCCGGTCTCGACATCGACGACTTGGGTGACCTCTTCGGCGAGGAGCTGCACGACGACGAGGTGGACACGGTGGGCGGCCTGCTCGCCAAGGCCATCTCGCGCGTCCCGATCGTCGGCTCCCACGCCGTGGTCGGCGACCTCGAGCTGCGGGCCGAGTCCCTCTCCGGCCGGCGCAACCGCGTCGGCACCATCCGCGTCACCCGCCTCGCACCAAGCGAGGACCAAGCCACCACCCCAGCAGAGCAGGAGCCGCGCTCATGAATCCGATCGAGAACGAGCCCCTCACCCCCGAGAACGCGCCGGCGGACTTCCGAGCCGGCTTCGCGTCCTTTGTGGGCCGCCCCAACGCGGGCAAGTCGACGCTGACGAACGCGCTCGTCGGCACCAAGATCGCCATCACCTCCTCGAAGCCGCAGACGACGCGCCACACCATCCGCGGCATCGTGCACCGTCCCGACCACCAGTTGGTGCTCGTCGACACGCCGGGCCTGCACCGCCCGCGCACGCTCCTGGGGCAGCGCCTCAACGACCTCGTCGAGGCTACGCTGTCCGAGGTCGACGTGGTGGGCTTCTGCACGCCGGCCGACGAGCCCATCGGCCCCGGCGACCGCTTCATCGTGCAGCAGCTGGCCCTCCTGGGCCGCACGCCGATCATCGCGCTCGTGACCAAGACCGACAAGGTCGGCAAGGAGAAGCTCGGCGAGCACCTGCTCTCCGTGGCCAAGCTGGGGGAGGAGCTGCTCGGCGACGGCGGCTTCAAGGAGATCGTCCCGGTCTCCGCCGTGGCAGGCCATCAGGTGGAGTCGGTCGACGAGGTCCTGAGCCGTTACCTGCCGCTCTCGCCGCCGCTCTACCCGGCCGGCGAGCTCACCGACGAGCCCGAGGCCGTCCTGGTCGCCGAGCTCATCCGCGAGGCGGCGCTCGAGGGCGTGCGCGACGAGCTGCCGCACTCCCTCGCCGTGGTGGTGGAGGAGATGAGCGCGCGCGAGGATCGCCCCGAGGACAACCCGCTCACCGACATCCACGCCTTCCTCTACGTCGAGCGCCCCAGCCAGAAGGCCATCGTCATCGGCAAGGGCGGAGCCCGCCTGCGCGATGTCGGCTCGCGGGCCCGCGCCTCGATCGAGAAGATCCTCGGCACCAAGGTCTACCTCGACTTGCGCGTCAAGGTCGCCAAGGAGTGGCAGCGCGACCCCAAGCAGCTGGGCCGCCTGGGCTTCTGATCCGGCACTCACCGCGAGGAAGGGCACGACGGCGCGTGGGCGCCGTCGTGCCCTTCCTCGCCCAAAGGCGAGGCTGGCGTCCGGCGCGCCGGACACGGCGACCGTCACATTGCCAAGGTGTCCCGCCCGCGGTGGTAGCCTCACAAACATGCTGCAGGGCCTCCTTCTTCTTGGTTGCCGCGGCGAGGTGCTAGCGACCCACTAGGGTCTTGGCCGACCCCTCGCCGCGGAGTTCATGCGTGCCGGCCGCCAAGCCACCTACACCTTGAATCTTCGAAGGACACCATTTCTCATGCAGAACCGTCAGCGTCCCTCCGGCATGCCGATCCACAAGTACCTGCCCTACCAGGAGCAGATCGAGGTCTCGCTGCCCGATCGCACGTGGCCGGACAAGGTCATCACCCAGGCCCCGCGCTGGTGCGCGGTTGACCTCCGCGACGGCAACCAGGCCCTCGTCGATCCCATGGACACCGACCGCAAGCTGAAGATGTTCCAGCTGCTCGTGAAGATGGGCTACAAGGAGATCGAGGTCGGCTTCCCGTCCGCCTCGCAGACCGACTTCGACTTTGTGCGCACCCTCGTGACGCAGAACCTCATCCCCGAGGACGTGACGATCCAGGTGCTGACGCAGTCGCGCGAGCACCTCATCGAGCGCACCTACGAGGCCCTCGAGGGCGTGCACCGCGCCATCGTCCACCTGTACAACTCCACCTCCGTGCTGCAGCGCCGCGTGGTCTTCCGCCAGGACGAGGACGGCATCGTCGATATCGCCCTGCACGGCGCCCGCCTGTGCAAGAAGTACGAGGAGCAGCTCACCGGCACGGAGATCTACTACGAGTACTCTCCCGAGTCCTACACGGGCACCGAGCTCGAGTTTGCCCGCCGCATCTGCGACGCGGTCGCCGAGGAGCTGGGCGCCACGCCGGAGCGCAAGGTCATCATCAACCTGCCCTCCACCGTGGAGATGGCCACGCCGAACGTGTACGCCGACTCCATCGAGTGGATGCACCGCAACCTGGTCAACCGCGACTCCATGATCATCTCGCTGCACCCGCACAACGACCGCGGCACGGGCGTTGCAGCCGCCGAGCTGGGCTACCTCGCCGGCGCCGACCGCATCGAGGGCTGCCTGTTCGGCAATGGTGAGCGCACGGGCAATGTCGACCTCGTCACGCTGGGCATGAACCTCTTCAGCCAGGGCATCGACCCGCAGATCGACTTCTCCGACATGGACAACATCCGCCGCACGGTGGAGTACTGCAACCAGATGCCGGTTCCCGAGCGCTCCCCGTGGGGCGGCGACCTGGTCTTCACGGCCTTCTCCGGCTCCCACCAGGACGCCATCAAGAAGGGCTTCGAGTCCATGGAGGCCGACGCGGCCGCGGCCGGCAAGAGCGTCGACGAGCTCGTGTGGGGCGTCCCGTACCTGCCCATCGACCCCGCCGACATCGGCCGCTCCTACGAGGCGGTCATCCGCGTGAACTCGCAGTCGGGCAAGGGCGGCGTTGCCTACCTGCTCAAGCACGATCACGGGCTGGACCTGCCGCGCCGCGCGCAGATCGAGTTCTCCGGCGTGATCCAGCGGCACACCGACAACGGCGGCGGCGAGGTCACCTCGGATGCGCTCTGGAGCATCTTCCAGGACGAGTACCTGCCCGTGGAGGCCTCGGGCGAGCGCTGGGGCCACTACCGCCTGGGCCGGGTGTCGACCACCTCGCAGGAGGACGGCGGGCTCGAGCTCGAGGCTCAGCTGTTCATCGACGGCGAGGAGCACCAGCGCACGGCGGTCGGCAACGGCCCCATCGACGCGCTCGTGAATCTCTTCGGGGCCGAGGGCGTCGACGTCCGCGTGCTCGACTACACCGAGCACGCGCTCGAGGAGGGCGGGCAGGCCCGCGCCGCCGCGTTTGTCGAGGCGGCCGTGGGCGATCGCGTGCTGTGGGGCGCCGGCGTCAACACCAACACGACGCTCGCCTCGCTCAACGCCGTCGTCTCGGCCGTGAACCGCGCGATCCGCGACACCGCCAAGGCCTGAGCCCCTTCCGGGTGGGTGCGCCGGCAGCGGCGCACCCACCCTTCCCTTTCCCGACGAGCTCCTGGAGGAGGCGAGCACCACGCCCCGACGTTCAACCGGCTTCAGCGCCAAGTCGTACCGCACCGAGGCGATCGTGCTGCGCCACTACAAGCTGGGCGAGGCCGACCGCATCCTCGTGATGCTGAGCCCGGAGCGGGGCCAGATCCGGGCCGTGGCCAAGGGCGTGCGCCGCACCTCCTCCAAGTTGGGTGCGACGCTCGAACCGTTCATGCACGTGGACGTGCAGCTGCTGCAGGGCAAGAACCTCCACACCGTGACGCAGGCGCAGCTGCTGCATCCCTACGGTGACGCCATCGCCGCCAACTACGAGGCGTACACGGCCGCCGCCACCATGGTGGAGACGGCCGAGCGGCTCACGAGCACCGACGTCGATTCCACGGCCGCGCACTTCCGGCTGCTGCACGGGGCCCTGGCCATGATCGCCCGCTCGGCAGGCCCGCCGGCGACCATCATGGACTCCTACCTCCTGCGCGCCCTCTCGACCGCCGGCTGGGCGCCGAGCTTCACCGATTGCGCGCGCTGCGGCGCCCCCGGCCCGCACGAGGCGCTCAACATCCCGCTCGGCGGCAGCGTGTGCCCCGCTTGCCGGCCAGCCGGTTCGCGCAGCCCCCACCCGGACACGGTGCGGCTCCTCGCGGCCCTGCTGACGGGGGACTGGCGCACCGTGGCCTCGATCGACCCCTCCCGCGTCGGGGAGGCCGACGCGATCGTGGGAGAATATGTGCAATGGCACCTCGAGCGTGCCTTGAAATCGATTCGCCTCGTCGAGAGAAGCTGAAGAGCGTGAGCCCCCGCATCGGCCGCCGCCGCCCCGCGCCGGAAACGGCACCCCGCGTCGTCGAGCATCCGGCTCCCCACCCCAGCGGCGAGCTCGTCCCGGCCTTCCAGCCCGAGCTGGTGCCGGCGCACGTCGCCGTCGTCATGGACGGCAACGGCCGCTGGGCCAACCAGCGCGGCCTGCCGCGCACGGAGGGCCACCGCGCAGGCGAGGCCGCCCTGCTCGACGTCGTGGCCGGGGCCATCGAGGCCGGCGTTCGCTACCTCTCCGTCTACGCCTTCTCCACCGAGAACTGGAAGCGTTCACCCGACGAGGTGCGCTTCCTCATGGGCTTCTCGCGCGACGTCCTGCGCCGCCAGCGCGATCAGCTCAACGCCTGGGGCGTGCGCGTGCGGTGGTCCGGTCGCGAGCCGCGGCTGTGGCGCTCCGTCATCGACGAGCTCAAGGAGGCCGAGCGCCTCACCCAGCACAACACGGTGATCGACCTCGTGATGTGCGTGAACTACGGCGGCCGCGCCGAGATCGTCGACGCCGTGTCGCAGATCGCAGCGGACGTCGCGGCGGGGCGCCTCAAGCCCGGCGGGATCACCGAGCGCACCATCGCGGCGCGCCTCGACGAGCCGGACGTGCCGGACGTCGACCTCTTCCTGCGCACCTCCGGCGAGCAGCGCACCTCCAACTTCCTGCTGTGGCAGTCCGCCTACGCCGAGTTCGTCTTCCTGGATGAACTCTGGCCCGACGTCGACCGCCGCACCCTGTGGCGCGCGATCGACGCCTACGCGCGCCGCGATCGCCGCTACGGCGGCGCCGTGGATGCGCCGTCCGCGGCCGCCGCCACCGAGCCCTCCGCCTGAGTCCAGCCAGCACCGAGCACGAAAGACGCACCGACGCCATGCGCTTCTACCCGACCTTCTTCAAGATCTTCTTCTCCGGCATGCAGGCAGAGCGCGCGCACCACATCGGCTTCTCGATGATCCGCTTCGCCGAGGCCTGCGGCGCCGGCGCCGTGCTGCGCCGCATCACCCGCCCGGCCGGCCCGGTCAAGGTCATGGGCCTGGACTTCCCGTCTCCCTTCGGTCTTGCCGCTGGCTTCGATAAGGCCGGCCACGGCACCACGGCGCTCACGGAGCTCGGTTTTGGCCACATCGAGGTCGGCACGGTGACGGGCCAGGGACAGCCCGGCAATCCGGCCCCGCGCCTCTTCCGCCTCGTCGAGGACGCGGCGCTGATCAACCGCATGGGCTTCAACAACCCGGGCGCCGAGGCCGTGGCCCCGCGCCTGGCGCAGACCCGCGAGCGCCTCGAGAAGCGCTACCGCGGCGGGCCCCGCCCGATCGTCGGCATCAACATCGGCAAGACCAAGCTCGTGGAGCTCGAGGACGCGGTGGAGGACTACCGCCTGAGCGCCCGCACGCTCGCGCCCTACGCCGACTACCTGGTCGTCAACGTCTCCTCGCCGAACACGCCCGGGCTGCGCCTCCTGCAGGACGTCGAGTCGCTGCGCCCGCTCCTGAGCGCCGTGCGCGAGGAAGCGGACGCCGCGGCGGGGCGCCACGTGCCCCTCGCCGTGAAGATTGCCCCGGACCTGGCCGACGAGGACGTGGACGCCGTTGCCGCGCTCGCGATCGACCTGGGCCTCGACGGCGTCGTTGCCACCAACACGACCATCTCCCGCGAGGGGCTCGTCACCGATCCCGCCGTCGTGGAGTCCTACGGGGCCGGCGGCCTCTCCGGGGCTCCGGTCAAGGAGCGTTCCCTCGAGGTGCTGCGCCGCCTGCGTGCGCAGCTCCCGCGCGAGATCGCGCTCATCGGTGTGGGCGGCGTCAGCACGCCCGAGGACGTCATCGAACGGCTCGAGGCCGGCGCCGACCTGGTGCAGGGTTACACGGCCTTCCTCTACGAGGGGCCGTTCTGGGTCTCGCGCATCAACAAGGCGCTGCGCCGCCGCTGACGCACCCTGAACGCGAGCGCCCGGTGGTGGACCGATCGGATCGGTCCGCCACCGGGCGTCGTTGCGGGTGCCCTCAGCCGCGCGTCTCGGCCGCGGCGAAGAGCTCCTCGAAGACTGGAGTCAGGGTGTCGTTGACGGCCGTGAAGTCGACGTCGGCCACGTCCTGCCCCGCGAGGGCCAGCTCGACCCGGTCGAGGTAGTAGTCCCATCCGGTACCGTACGGGCGCAGCTCGTCGAGGGTGGACATGTGGTGCTCGAAGCGCAGGAGGGTGCCGCCGGGAGCCTCGCTCAGTCCGAGGACAAAGCGCCACGCTCCCATGCCGGCGTCGAGCCGGACATCCCAACCGCGGCCTTCCTCGCAGATCGCGACATCGACGGGGACCCAGGCGGCCTCCGAGCCCTCCGCCGTCATGGCAAAGGCGAGATCGCCGGTGGCCGGCGAGCCGCGCAGCGCGCCGATCCACTGGCTCAGCCCGGCGTCAGTGGAGCACGCCGCCCAGACGGCGCCCACCGAAGCGTCCAGGCCACGTTCGTAGCGCAGGGCCGGCCCGCCTTCGGAGGCGGAGGGCACGGAGCGCGGCGGGGGAGTGGTGGCGTTCATGCCCTCATCGTGCGTGGCCTGCGCCCGCGCGCGCAAGGCCCCACGCGCCGTCGGGCATGGGGGACAAGGACGGGGCCCGCCCGGCGTCACGCCGGACGGGCCCCTCGTTCGTGCCTGGTGAAGCGAATCAGTCGATCGACTCGCCGCGCTTGACCTGGGCCTTGGGCTGGCGCATGAAGCGCATCTGCATGGAGCGGAAGGTGCCGTACCAGATCACGCCGCGCTCCGGGGCGCCGAACTTGGCGAGGATGGCGCGCTTGAGCATGCGCGAGGTGATGAACATGTCGATCGCCACGAGCAGGAAGACGACGTACATAGAGATCGTCGCCACGGCCTGGCCCTGAATGCCCAGGAGGCCGCTGAAGCCGATGGACACGATGAAGAAGACGATGACGATGGGGAAGAACCACTCGGCGAGGCAAGTGCGGCGGTCAACGAAGTTGCGGGCGAAGCGGCGCTGCGGGCCGCGGTCGCGGGGGAGGAGGTACTGCTCCTGGCCGGTCTGCATGCCGATGCGGATCTTCTCCTGCTCGGCGGCGCGGCGCTGGCGATCGTTCACCTTGGCCTGCGCGCGGTCGGCCGAGACGAGGGGGCGCTGGCGAGCAGCCACCTGATCCTTGCGCTTCGGGGTGGGACCCTTCTTCGCCCCGGACACCTCGGCGTCCAGTCGCTCCTGGGTCTGCTCCGGGGTCTCCCCGGACGCGGGCTTCTCGCTCTTCTTCAGTCCAAACACCTTGCCAGTCTACCGGCCCGAACGGCCAGGCGCGCCCCGGCGACACCCGTTAAAGAGAGCGGGCGAGGTCCTAAGCTAAGGGGCATGACTGCTTCCACCCCCGGGGCCAGCACCCCCGTGCCCCAGAACCTCGTCGAGCAGCTGCGCACCGTGGTGGCCTCGGGCCATCAGCGCCGCCTCGACGAGCTGTCCGAACTCGTCGCGATTCCCTCCATTGCCTGGGAGGGTCTCGACCCCGCCCACGTCGAGAACAGCGCCAAGGCGGTGGCCGAGCTGCTGCGCGGCGCCGGGCTCGAGGACGTTCAGCTGCTCAACGCCCCCACCGAGGACGGCTCGCAGGGGCGCACCGCCGTGGTGGCCCGCCGCGCCGCCGCGCCGGGCATGCCCACCGTCCTCATGTACGCGCACCACGACGTTCAGCCGATCGGCGACGCGGCCCTGTGGGACACCCCGCCGTTCGTCGCCACCCGCGTGGGCGACCGCCTCTTCGGCCGCGGCGCGGCCGACGACAAGGCGGGCATCATGGTCCACGTGGGCGCCCTGCGCGCCATCAGCGAGGTCGCTGCCGCCGAGGGCCTGGGCCTGACCTACTTCATCGAGGGCGAGGAGGAGGCCGGTTCGCCGTCGTTCCGCAACTTCCTCGAGAAGTATCAGGAGCTGCTGCGCGCCGACGTCATCATCGTCGCCGATTCCGGCAACTGGAAGGTCGGCGTCCCCGCCTTGACCACGTCCCTGCGCGGCATGACGGCCGGCGAGTTCGAGGTGCGAGTCCTCGACCACGCCGTGCACTCCGGCATGTACGGCGGCCCCGTGCTTGACGCCCCCACGCTGGCGGCGCGCCTCGTGGCGACGCTGCACGACGCCGAGGGCAACGTCGCGGTCGAGGGTCTCCTCCAGCGCGAGGTGAGCGAGCTCGAGTACCCCGAGGACACGCTGCGCGCCGACGCCGGGATCCTCGACGGCGTCCGCCTGGCCGGCTCCGGCCCGGTGGCCGATCGCCTGTGGAACAAGCCGGCGATCTCGCTGATCGGCCTCGACGTCACCTCCGTGGCGCTCTCCTCCAACACCATCGCCCCGGTCTGCCGCGGCAAGGTCTCGGTTCGCGTGGCCCCCGGCCAGTCGGCCGCCGACGCCGCGCGCGCCATGGAGGAGCACTTCGCCAAGCAGGACCTGTTCGGCGCCAAGATCAGCTACCGCACCGTCGAGGCCGGCTCGAGCTTCAGCACGGACCTCGAGGGAACGGCCGCTCAGGCCGAGCTCTGGGCGCTCTCCGAGGCCTTCGGCGAGCACGCCGTTCCCATGGGCATCGGCGGCTCCATCCCGTTCATCGCGGACCTGAAGGAACTCTTCCCCGAAGCGCAGATCCTCATCACCGGCGTGGAGGATCCCGATTCCCGCGCCCACAGCGCCAACGAGTCTTTGCACATCGGCGACTTCGACAAGGCCGTCCTGGCCGAGGCGCTCCTCCTGGCCCGGCTGGCCGCCGAGGCGCGCGCCTGAGGCACGCCTGCAGCCCCGCGGCGCCAACGGATCTGGCGGCGTTTCGGGGCGGCAGGAATCACGGCGCGTTCACGCGCGTTAGACGTAGACTGAAGGTGGAATCTCGGAACACGCGGCCGCGCGCGGCCCGCTCCGGTCTCCACGAACCATTGAATGAGGAGCACGCCATGACCACCACCGTTCCCGGTGACACCACGGAGATGCCCGCCCACGAGGTCATCCTGACCGACGGCGCGGCCGAGAAGGTTCGCAACCTGCTGGTGCAGGAGGGCCGCGAGGATCTGCGCCTGCGTGTGGCGGTGCAGCCCGGCGGTTGCTCGGGTCTCATCTACCAGCTCTACTTCGACGAGCGCGTCCTGGACGGCGACGCCGTCAAGGACTACGACGGCGTCGAGGTCATCGTCGACCGCATGTCCGCCCCGTACCTCACTGGTGCCACGGTGGACTTCGAGGACTCCATCGAGAAGGTCGGTTTCACGATCGACAATCCCAATGCCGGCGGTTCCTGTGCCTGCGGAGACTCTTTCCACTAAGCACCACCCACTGGCGCGTCGTTCCGAACGGCGCGCCAGTGCCGTCTCATGCGCAGGTTCGGGGTATTCTCTACACGAGGTAGAGAACGCCCTCGCGCCTGCGTCCCCCCGCATGCATGAGTAGCGGGACTCTCCACCCATCATTCGCATCAACGAAGAGGAAGGGCCGTCTGTGAGTTCGCAAGACCGGACCAGCGGTCGCCGGAAGGCCATCCGGTTCGCCGGCTTGGCCGCCGTGGGAGCGCTCGCTCTCGCCGGCTGTACGCCCGAGGCACAGAAGGGCTGGCTGCCCCTCGAAAACCCGGACACCACCAACCACACCCGTTCCATCATGGAGCTGTGGAACCACTCGTGGATCGCGTCCCTCGTGATCGGTCTGATCACGTGGGGCCTCGCGCTGTGGTGCATCGTGGCGTACCGCCGCCGTAAGGGCGACACCGGCTACCCCCGCCAGCTCAGCTACTCCCTGCCGCTTGAGGTCTTTTACACGGCCGTCCCGCTGGCGCTCATCATCACGTTCTTTACGTTCTCGCAGCGGACTGAGCGCGCCATTGAGGAGCCCGTGGATTCCCCGCTCGTCGTGAACGTTTACGGCAAGCAGTGGGCGTGGGACTTCAACTACGACTACAAGGGCAACAAGCGCTACGAGCAGACGACTCAGGTGCACCAGCCTGGCCTGGTGACCGACGAGTCCAGCATCCCCACGCTGTACCTGCCCGTGAACGTTCCGGTGAAGTTCGAGCTGAACTCCCGCGACGTCATCCACTCGTTCTGGGTCCCCGCGTTCCTGCAGAAGCTGGACATGGTTCCCGGCCGCACGAACTTCATCTACCTCACCCCGCAGGTTGAGGGCGAGTACGCCGGTAAGTGCGCCGAGCTGTGCGGCGAGTACCACTCCGAGATGCTCTTCAAGGTGAAGGTTGTCTCCGAGGACGAGTTCAACAAGCAGATCAACGCGCTCCCCGAGGGCGAGGCCGGCGACGACCTGAACCGCAACGGTGTGGTTCCGACGATCGACGCCACGCTGCCCGCGACCCAGGAAGGGAAGTGATCCCTCGTGACGACGTATGAGTACGCCACCAACGAGGCACGCGCCATCGCCCCGACCGTCGTGCCCCGTTCCAAGGGCAAGATGATCGTCGACTGGCTGACGACGACCGACCACAAGAAGATCGGTTACCTGTACCTGATCGTCTCGTTCATCTTCTTCTGCATCGCCGGCGTGATGGCTCTGCTCATCCGCGCCGAGCTGTGGGAGCCCGGTATGCAGATCATGCATACCAAGGAGCAGTACAACCAGCTCTTCACGATGCACGGCACGATCATGCTGCTGATGTTCGCGACGCCGCTGTTTGCAGGCTTCGCCAACGTCCTCATGCCGGTGCAGATCGGTGCCCCCGACGTCGCCTTCCCGCGACTGAACGCCCTGGCCTTCTGGTTCTTCCTGTTCGGATCCACCATCGCCATGGCCGGCTACATCACCCCGCAGGGTGCCGCCTCGTTCGGTTGGTTCGCCTACGCGCCGCTCTCCAGCACCACCTTCAGCCCCGGCGTGGGCGGTGACCTCTGGGTCTTCGGCCTGGCGCTGTCCGGCTTCGGCACGATCTTCGGCGCCGTCAACTTCATCACCACGATCCTGACGCTGCGCGCTCCGGGCATGACGATGTGGCGCATGTCCATCTTCACCTGGAACACGCTCATCACCTCGATGCTGATCCTGATGGCCTTCCCACCGCTGGCCGCCGCGCTGTTTGCGCTCGGTGCAGATCGCCGCTTCGGCGCTCACGTGTTCGACGCCGAAAACGGCGGACCGATCCTGTGGCAGCACCTCTTCTGGTTCTTCGGCCACCCCGAGGTGTACATCCTGGCCCTGCCGTTCTTCGGCGTGGTCTCTGAGATCTTCCCGGTCTTCTCCCGCAAGCCGATCTTCGGCTACAAGGGCCTGGTCTACGCGACCATCGCGATTGCAGCCCTGTCCGTCGCCGTGTGGGCCCACCACATGTACGTGACCGGCGCCGTCATGCTTCCGTTCTTCGGCTTCATGACCATGCTCATCGCGGTTCCGACCGGCGTGAAGTTCTTCAACTGGATCGGCACGCTGTGGCGAGGATCGATCACGTTTGAGACGCCCATGCTGTGGAGCCTCGGCTTCCTGACCACCTTCCTCTTTGGTGGCCTGACCGGCATCACGCTCTCCTCCGCCCCGCTGGACTTCCACGTCTCCGATTCCTACTTCGTCGTGGCGCACTTCCACTACGTCATCTTCGGCACCGTGGTGTTCGCGATGTTCGCCGGCTTCTACTTCTGGTGGCCCAAGTGGACGGGCAAGATGCTCAACGAGCGCCTGGGCAAGATCCACTTCTGGCTCCTGTTCACCGGCTTCCACTTGACCTTCCTGGTCCAGCACTGGCTCGGCGTCATGGGCATGCCCCGTCGCTACGCCGACTACCTGAAGTCGGACGGCTTCGAGGCCATGAACCAGGTCTCCACCGTGGGCGCCATGCTCCTGGGCGTGTCGATGATCCCGTTCTTCCTGAACGTCTTCATCACCGCGCGTTCGGGCCGCAAGGTCACCGTTGATGACCCGTGGGGCTTCGGTGCCTCGCTCGAGTGGGCCACCCCGTGCCCGCTGCCGCGTCACAACTTCCACTCCCTGCCGCGCATTCGTTCCGAGCGCCCGGCGCTGGATCTGCACCACCCGGAGCTTGCCTCGTCGCGTCACACCCCCACGGGTGGCCTCGCGCACGTGTTTGGCCCCGCCGACCAGAGCGACAAGTGATCATTCATGCGTACTGAAGCCAAGATCTTCCTTGCCGGCATCATCTTCATCCCGGTCGGCATCGTCTACGGATTCATGACCAAGTGGACCGAGTGGGTGGGCTTCCTGGCCATCCCGCTGGTCGGCGTCATGACCATGATGGTCGGCGTGTACCTCTATAAGCACTCCCGCGTGATCGGTGAGCGCCCCGAGGACCGCAACGACGGCGAAATCGCCGAGAAGTCCGGCGTGTTTGGCACCTTCACCCCGTGGTCCTGGTGGCCGCTGGTGCTCGGTGCCGCCGCAGCGATCTCCTTCCTCGGCCTGGCCGTTGGATTCTGGGTCCTGTACATCGGCGCCGGCCTGGCCCTCGTGGCCATCATCGGTTGGGTCTTCGAACTCTCCCGCGGCGACTGGGCTCACTGAGTCTCACCCGCTGAACCCGAAGGGGCTCACCGCTTTCGCGGTGGGCCCCTTCGGCGTTTCCTGGCTCCGGTGCACGACGGCGCGTGGGAGCCCTCCGCTGCCAGGCTGGGGCCGGTCGGTAGCCCAGGCCGTGTGCGTTGAGCCTGCGAAAGCTCCCCGTGCGCAGAGGGCTCGTCAATGAGTCGCACCCGAACAAGGAGGCACCCGAACGAGACGTCTCCACGGGGCCCGGGAGGGCGTCCCCACGGCGGGAGCGAGCCGGTGAGCCAAACACGGGCCGGCGTGGACCCTCGGGGCGTCACACGGCGCCTCGGCGGCACGGTGGAAGAATGGAGCCATGACGATGCTCGGATCCCGCGCCCAGGGCCGCCGTCTCGTGGAGCCGCTGCAGCGCGCCTGGGCGGCCGATGCCGTGGGCTCGGTGCCCGCCAAGCGTGGGGAGCGTTCCCGCGGCCCAGAGAGCCGCCAGGCGGCCCTCGCACGCGTCATCGAGGCGGTGCTGCACCAGCAGACCAAACCGGGCGATCCCTTCCCCTCCGAGCGGGAGCTCTCCGAGGCCCTGCAGGTCTCGCGCGCCACGCTGAGGGCCGCCACTGACGGCCTCGTGAGCCGGGGCGCGCTCGAGCGTCTCCCCGGCCTTGGGACGTTCGTTCCGCGCGGCACAGGGGCGCCGAAGGTCAGCCTGAGCTCCTTCTCCGAGGACATGCGCCGCCGAGGGCTTCACCCCTCCTCACGGGTCCTGCGCTTCGAGGGCACCACGGCGACCGGCTGGCTCGCACGCGAGATGGGCCTCGACGTGGGCGCGCCTGTCGTCTACCTCCAACGCCTGCTGTTGGCCGACGGCGAGCCCATGGCCGTCGACGAGAACTACCTCCCGGCTGCTCGCCTGCCGGGCCTCGAGAACGAACGCGCGCCGCACTCGCTCTACGCCTTCCTGCGGGAGCGCTACGGCGTCACCCTCGAGTGGGGAGAGGACCAGGTCGAGGCCATTCCCGCCTCTCTGGTCCAGGCAAGGCTCCTGGGGGTGGGGGAGGGGGCACCCCTGCTGCAGCTCGTCCGCCACGCGTACGCGGGAGACAAGCTCATGAACTACTCGGCGTGCTTCTACCGGGCTGACCGCTACCGTCTCTCCGTGCCGCTGACGCGCTAGCGGCGCCCCGCAGCTCTACAGAGCGGAACCGATCCCCAGCCCGCACTCCTGGCCAGCGATGCCCCCTCGCGCGCAGCAGCTCAGCTCCGTACGGTCTGGACTCGGCCGCGGGCACCTGCGCCGTCCAAGACGTCCTTCCTGTTGGCGCGTGCCCATTCACCTCGCCGACTACACGGTCGTGCCGACACGAGGTTGCGGTGACCGTGCAGTGCACGAGGTGGGCGTGGGCGGAAGGGGAGCGCTGGACGGGGAAGCGCTAGAACGGGCGTGAGCGAAGGTGCAACGCAGGAGCGAGCGCACCCGCCGAGCAGGTACATCCAAGGTGCTGCTGACGCCGGCTCACGGCGCCGGGTACGTGCCCTCGGCTTCGCGCGCGGCACGCATGCCGCCCCTGCTGTCGTAGGAGCCTGCGGCGCACTGACCGCAACCGACGCCCGTGCCGCAGTTGCTGTTGCTCTGCTGCATCCGGCGCCGTCGCGCGCGAAACCCGCCCACGCGCCGTCGTGCAGGGATCGTGACGGGACACAGAAAGCCCGAGGGCCCCACACGCTGAAAAGCGTGTGGGGCCCTCGGGTGAAGTGGGGGAGTGGTCAGTGACCCAGCGACTTGTGGTCGCCGCCCTCCACCTCGTGGTGATCGTGCGCGGCGGCCAGCTCGGCCGGCGTGACGGGGGCGACGCGATCCTCCAGGAAGAACTTGCTCCACTTGGCGCGGCGCTTCTCCTTCTTGGTGATCTTGCCGTTCTCGTCGGGCTGGGCCGGCAGGTACTGCGGGGTGTCGAAGGACACGAGGCGCCAGCGCTTGTACTCGTTGAGCTGCTCGTGCTTCTCGGAGTAGCCACCCTCGGGGGACATCACGATGACACCGGCCTCACGGCCGTGCAGCACCGTCTCGCGATCCTTGCGCTGCAGCGACAGGCACAGGCGGCGCGTGATCCAGAAGGCGATGAAGGGGCCGAGGATGAAGATGGTGCGCAGCCAGTACGTCACATCGTTCAGCGACACATGGAAGTGCGTGGCGATGAGGTCGGACGAGGCGGCGGCCCACATGGTGCAGTAGAACACGACACCGGCGGCACCAACGGCCGTGCGGAACGGGGCGTTACGCGGGCGGTCCAGGATGTGGTGCTCGCGGTCATCCTTGGTGATCCAACGCTCGATCCAGGGCCAGGCGAAGAGCAGGCCGAGGAGGAACAGCGCCGGGCCGAGGGCCGGCAGCAGGACGTTGAACACGAAGGTGTTGTGGCCCCACGGGAGGGCAACGGTGCGCTCGAAGGAGAAGTCACCGAGCACGCCGGGCATCAGACGCAGCGCGCCGTCGACCCAACCGATGTACCAGTCAGGCTGGGTACCGGCGGAAACCGGGGACGGATCGTACGGGCCGTAGTTCCAGATCGGGTTGATCTGGAAGAGCGCGGCGATCGCGGCGATCGCGCCGAAGACCACGAAGAAGAAGCCACCGGCCTTGGCGGCGTACACCGGGCCAACCGGGAAGCCGACGACGTTGTCCTCGGTGCGGCCCGGGCCGGGGTACTGGGTGTGCTTGTGGATGACCACCATCATGAGGTGCAGCACGACCATCAGCAGGATGATCGCCGGAACCAGCAGGATGTGCAGCACGTACAGGCGGCCGATGATGGCGGTGCCCGGGAACTCCCCACCGAAGAGGAAGAAGGAGATGTAGGTGCCGACCACCGGGATGGCCTTGATGACGCCGTCGATGATGCGCAGGCCGTTGCCGGAGAGCAGATCATCGGGGAGGGAGTAGCCGGTGAAGCCAGCGGCCATACCCAGGATCAGCAGCACGCCGCCGACAACCCAGTTCAGCTCACGCGGGCGACGGAAGGCGCCGGTGAAGAAGACGCGCAGCATGTGGACGGACATGCCGGCCACGAACAGCAGGGCGGCCCAGTGGTGGACCTGGCGCATGAACAGGCCGCCGCGGACATCGAAGGAGATGTCAAGCGAGGACGAGTAGGCCACGGACATCTCGATGCCGCGCAGCGGCACGTAGGAGCCGTCGTAGTGCGTCTCGGCCATCGACGGATCAAAGAAGAACGTCAGGAAGGTGCCGGAGAGCAGCAGGATGATGAAGGAGTACAGGGCCACTTCACCAAACATGAACGACCAGTGATCCGGGAAGATCTTGCGGCCGAACTCCTTGACGGCCGCGGCCGCCCCGGTGCGCTGGTTGACGAAGTTGGCGATGCGGCCAACCTCGGTCTTGGGGGTGTATTCAGTCGTCTGAGACATGATCAGCCACGCTCCCAGTAGCTCGGGCCAACGGGCTCCTGGAAGTCGCTCTGAGCGACCAGGTATCCCTCATCGTCCATCTTGATCGGCAGCTGCGGCAGGGCGTGTCCGGCGGGGCCGAAGATCACCTTGCACTCCTGCGTCAGGTCGAAGGTGGACTGGTGGCAGGGGCACAGCAGGTGGTGCGTCTGCTGCTCGTACAGTGCGACGGGGCAACCCACGTGCGTGCAGATCTTGGAGTAGGCGACGATGCCGTCGACGTTCCAGGTCTCGCGGCCGGGGGAGACCGTCATCTTGTCCTTGGGCAGGCGCATGAGCAGAACAACGGCCTTGGCCTTCTCGTTCAGCTTGCCCTCGTGGAGCTCGTTCAGGCCCTCGGGAATGACGTGGAACGCCGAACCCAGCTGAACGTCGGCGGCCTTGATCGGCAGGCCGGACGGGTCGCGCACGAGGCGGACGCCCTCGGACCACATGGTGTGGCGCAGGCGGTCGACCATGGCGTGGGCGCCAAGCTGCGAGCGGTCAAGGTCGCGGAACATGAAGATCGCCGGCAGCGGCGCGATGGCCGCGGCACCCAGCAGGGTGTTGCGCAGCACCTTGCGGCGCTTCATGCCGGACTCCTCGAGCACCTGCTCGATGATCTCCTGCGCCTCGGCGCGCTGGGACTCCGGCGCGATCTCGTGGCGGAGCTCAGCGGTCTCGTGATCGGGCATCAGGGCCTTGGCCCAGTGGATGATGCCCAGGCCGATGCCGAGCATGGCAAAGGCCGTGCCCAGGCCGATCAGCGTGTTCTGCAGGCGCAGCTTGGTGCCGATCTCGATGCCGGTGTGACCGACGCCGAAGTAGCCGAAGAAGAACAGGACCGTGCCGATCACCGAAATGATGAACAGAACCATGACCTGGCGCTCGGCGCGCTTCTCGGCCTTGGGTTCCACGTCGGTGATGCGCGGGGGATGGGGAGGCAGACCGGGATTGGTGAACGTGTCCACGCCTCCCTGACCGACCGGATCGACGGCACCCGAATGCTTCGGGTCACCGTGACGTTCGTCGCCCATAGTGTCTCTCTACCTTCTCTCAGATGTGCGTGTGAAGTGTGGGGTAGGGGGAACGGACCCCCTGAAGGATCACGCGTGACGCGACGTGATCCAGATGGTGAAGGCGACCATCAGGCCGAGGCCGGCCGTCCAGATGAACAGGCCTTCGGCCACCGGGCCGAGCTGGCCGAGGGGGGCGCCGCCCGGGGAGCCCTGAGCCTCGATGTGCTTGAGGTAGGCGATGACCTGCTTCTTCTGCTCCGAGGTGATGTTGGAGTCGTTGAAGACGGGCATGTTCTGCGGGCCGGTGACCATGGCCTCGTAGATGTGCTTTTCGGTCACGCCGGCCAGCGTGGGGGCGAACTTGCCGCGGGTCAGCGCGCCACCGGCGGCGGCGGCGTTGTGGCACATGGCGCAGTTCACGCGGAAGATCGTGCCGCCAGCGGCAAGGTCCTCGTCGGAGACGCTGGAGGTGTCCAGCTGCTCCTCGGTGGGGATCGACGGGCCGGCGCCAAGCGAGGCGACGTAGGCGGCCAGGTCGGCGGTCTGCTGCTCGTCGAACTGGACGGGCTTGGACTGCGCCTGGGGGCCCTGCATCTGCATGGGCATGCGGCCGGTGCCGACCTGGAAGTCGACGGAGGCGGCGCCAACACCCACGAGGGAGGGGCCGGAGGCAGAGCCCTCGGCAGCCTTACCGTGGCAGGTGGCGCAGTTCGCCTGGAACAGCTTGCCGCCATTCTCGGCGCTGCCGTTGACGGCCTGCGTGGTTTCGTCGGCCTGGGCCTTGGAGACGGAACCGGACGCGACGGCGTACAGGCCGCCGGTCACGAGCAGACCGATGACGAGGAGGGCGAACACCGCCAGCGGGGAGCGCCGACGTTGCGAGAGAGCCTTCACGAGCTGAGTCCTCACTTCGGGGTGGTGCGTAGGTGACGCCCGTGCGTGGGCGCCAGGGGGGCTTACTTGATGACGTAGATGATCAGGAACAGGGCGACCCAGACCACGTCGACGAAGTGCCAGTAGTAGGACACAACGACGGCGGAGGTGGCCTCGTGGGCGCCAAAGTTCCGGGCCATGTACGCGCGGCCGATGATCAGCAGGAATGCGATCAGGCCGCCGATGACGTGGAGGCCGTGGAAGCCGGTGGTCAGGAAGAAGACCGAACCGAAGGCCGAGCTTGCGAGCGTGATGCCCTCGTGCACGAGCTCCGTGTACTCAAAGGCCTGCACGGCGATGAAGATGGCACCCATGAAGAAGGAGAGGAAGAACCATTCGGCCATCCCCCAGTTCTTGAGGTCCCAGATCGAGCCGGTGCGGCGGGGCTGCGCGGGCTTGCCGTGGGACTCGACCTTGGCCACGCCGATCTGGCAGGTGAAGGACGAGGCAACGAGGATGAGGGAGTTCACGAGCGCGAGGGGCATGTTCAGCGCCTCGGTGTCGTGGGCCCACACCTCGGGCACAGCCGCGCGAAGGGTGAAGTACATGGCGAAGAGTGCCGCGAAGAACATCAGCTCCGAAGAGAGCCAGACGATGGTCCCGACGGCAACCATGTTGGGGCGCCTCGGGGAGGAGTGCGCCTGGGTGCTAAGTGATGAAGTCGCAGTGGTCACCCCCTCATTATCCTCATCGAGGGCCGATTTACCCAACGCACGGGCCGCCCGATTGCCCGTCGTTTGGCCGATGTGGCGGCATTTTTCGCGAATTGACGCGGATGCCGGGGGTCAAGTCTTCTACCAGCGGTAGTAGACACGGGCGTGTCGCGTGGCTCGTCATGTTCGCGGCGGGGCCGCCATGCAGGCCTGGGAGCCCCCCGCAAGGCGGTTAGCCTTGGGCTGTGAACGCCTCAGTCCTGGATGACACGACCCCCACCTGGCCCGCGGTTCTCTCCGCCCTGATCGCTCGGCAAAACCTCCCGCAGCGATGGTCGGCGTGGGCGATGTCGCAGATCATGCAGGGCGCCGCGAGCGATGTGCAGGTGGCCGGCTTCCTGGTGGCCCTGCGATCCAAGGGCGAAACGGTGGACGAGTTCACCGGGCTCGTGGAGGCCATGGCGGCCGCGGCCCGCCCTCTGCCGATCCGCGGCGAAAGCCTCGACATCGTCGGCACGGGCGGAGACCGCCAGAACACCGTCAACATCTCGACCATGGCGGCCCTCGTCGCGGCCGGCGCCGGGGCGCGCGTGGTCAAGCACGGCAATCGCGCTGCGTCCTCCACGACCGGTACGGCCGACGTCATCGAGGCGCTCGGCGTCAAGCTCGACCTGCCGCCGGAGGCCCTGCCCGGCGTGCTCGAGGCCGCCGGCCTGACCTTCTGCTTCGCCCGCATCTTCCACCCGTCCATGGCGCACGCGGCGCCGGCCCGCGCCCAGCTCGGCGTGCCCACGGCCTTCAACTTCATGGGACCCCTCACCAACCCGGCCAATCCCACCGCTTCCGCCATCGGCTGCGCCGACGCCCGCATGGCGCCGATCATGGCCGGCGTGCTCGCCTCTCGCGGCAAGCGCGCGCTCGTGTTCCGCGGCGACGACGGCCTCGACGAGCTGACCACCACGGCCCAGAACCACGTGTGGGAGGTGCGCGAGGGCAAGGTGAGCGAGCATCGCATCGACGCCCAGGCTTTCGGCATCGCGCGCGTCACGCTTGACGATCTGCGCGGCGGCGAGGCCGCCCACAACGCCCAGGTGGTCCGCGATGTGCTCGCCGGCACCGAAGGACCGGCGCTCGACGCCGTCCTCTTCAACGCCGCTGGCGCCCTCGTCGCCTACGACGAGACCGCCGAGGGTTCTCTCGAGGATCGCCTGGCCGGTGCCCTTGCCCGCGCCCGGACCTCGGTCGAGAGCGGCGCTGCGGCCGGCGTGCTCGAGCGCTGGGTCAGCGCAAGCAACGCCGCCTGAGCCGGGCACGCGGCAGCGCCGCGGACCCACCCAGCAACAGAACGACGTCGGGCCCCACAAGGGGGGGGGGCGGGCCAGCGGGGGGGGGGG